>JAFGKN010000135.1 GCA_016928605.1 Planctomycetota bacterium
CTCCTCGAGATCCAGGTCGAGCTCCGGCCCAGTCCGCGCCGCGGCAGTCCGGCCACCGCCGAGCTCGGCCGCGTGCGCCTCCGCGGGCTGGCGTCAACCTACACATCTCCCGGCGGCGGGTCAACAGCGCGCGAGGAGCGCGATGACGACGAGAGCCGTCGAGCGCTCTCTGTGGGCTCGACGGCTCTCGTCGCGGTGGTCAGCGGCTGGCTCTCGCCGCCGCGTCTGGGGAAGGCGGACCGCCGTTCACTCTCAGCGGTTGCGTCACCTGCCGGTCGCTGGTCTGGCCTGAGCCGGTCGGCTCGGCTGGCCGCGGCCGCGCGCCGCTGCGCCGCGTCCCTGCCCGCCGAGGGGAGCCTGTCCCTGCTGGAGGCGGTCGCAGACGCCGTCGCCGTCCTCATCGGCGAAGCCGGGGCCGCGTCCTGCGAAGCGCCCGCGTCCGGCGCCGCGACCCTGCCCGCCGAGGGGAGCCAGCCCCTGCTGGGCGCGGTCGCAGACGCCGTCGCCGTCCTCATCGGCGAAGCCGGGTCCGCGTCCCGCGAAGCGCCCGCGTCCGGCGCCGCGTCCCTGTCCGCCGAGGGGAGGGAGCCCCTGCTGGGCGCGGTCGCAGACGCCGTCGCCGTCCTCGTCGGCGAAGCCGGGGCCGCGACCGGCGAAGCGCCCGCGTCCGGCGCCGCGACCCTGCCCGCCGAGGGGAGGGAGCCCCTGCTGGGCGCGGTCGCAGACGCCGTCGCCGTCCTCGTCGGCGAAGCCGGGTCCGCGTCCCGCGAAGCGTCCGCGTCCGGCGCCGAGTCCCTGTCCGCCGAGTGGGGCCAGCCCCTGCTGGGCGCGGTCGCAGACGCCGTCGCCGTCCTCATCGGCGAAGCCGGGCCCGCGTCCCGCGAAGCGTCCGCGACCGGCGCCGCGTCCCTGTCCGCCGAGTGGGGCCAGCCCCTGCTGGGCGCGGTCGCAGACGCCGTCGCCGTCCTCATCGGCGAAGCCGGGGCCGCGACCGGCGAAGCGTCCGCGGCCAGCTGCGGGAGCGACATCGGCCGCAGGTGCGCCCTTCTCTGGAGCGGACGCGGCTGTCGTCCGGCCGGGCGTGCGCACGCGGCGCTGGGGCGCATCCTGCGCCTCGACCAGGCTCGCGAGCAGGAGCCCTGCGCCGGCGACGATCGCCAGCAGATACATCTGTTTCAGTGGCTTGCGCATGATCGTACCTCCTCTTCGCTGTCTTGCTGTCGGCTGTTTCGGTTTCGATCCGGCGGGTATCGCCGGCTCTTCGGAGACATGTCTGGTGATGGGTACAGCAACTGGAGTGCCAGAGCGTGTCAGCTCCCTGGAGGCGCCAGGCGGCCCGCGGCGCCTGTCGGACAGCGCACAAACTGCACCCGGGTGCGCAGGTGCGCAGAGTCTGCACAGCGGCTTCCGGGAAAGGCGCCTCGGGCGAGCCCCATCCGGGGACGGGCGGCGCGAGGCGCGAGAAGGCGGTCGCGGGCATCGACCCGGGTCGTCGGGAATCCACCCGGTTCGTCGGGCCGGGATCGAGCCGGGCTGTCGAAGGTTGCGGCTCGAGCGGCCGTCCGAGATGATCACCGGTGTTTCGGAACATCGTCTCGCCCGCAGCAGGGAGCCGATCATGAACCAAGCCGCCCGGAGCACCCCGCTCCTCCACCTTCTTCTCGCCACCTCCCTCCTGCTCGTTCCCCTCCGCCCAGGTGCTGCCGAGGTCCACCCGCCCGAGCCTCCCGCGGCCCCGGCGGAGACGCTCGGCACTCGATCCGAGCCTCCCGCGGCCCGCGATCTCTTCAGCGACACGTGGGTCGGCACCGACGCCCTCGGCCGCGTCATCCCCGGCCACGACGAGGTCGGCCCGCCGCGGCCGGACCGCTTCGTCGGCATCTTCTACTTCCTCTGGCTCGGCGCGCATGTGAATGGAGGGCCCTACGATGTGAGCCGCATCCTCGCGGAGCATCCCGGCGCCATGGAGACGCCGACGAGCCCGCCGTGGGGACCTCTCGGCGCCATGCACCACTGGGGCGAGTCGATCTTCGGCTACTACCTCTCGCGCGACGGCTTCGTCCTTCGCCGCCACGCCCGCATGCTCGCCGACGCCGGCGTCGATGCGGTCTTCTTCGACGTCACGAACCAGATCACCTACCGGGAGAGCTACACGGCTCTGCTCCACGCCTTCGCCGAGGTGCGCTCGACGGGGCGCGAGGTGCCCAAGGTGGCCTTCCTCTGTCCCTTCTGGGATCCGGCGAGGGTCGTCGCCAAGCTCTGGAGCGAGCTCTACGAGCCGCGTCTCCATCCGGAGCTCTGGTTCGAGTGGGAGGGGAAGCCTCTCATCCTCGCCGACCCGGACCTGCTGGAGCCGGTCGAGGAGCATGGCCGGCACGACTCGCCGGTTCGCCTCGAGCCCGGCCATACCCTCGGCCAGTCGTTGCGCGTCGAGAAGCAGTTCATCTCGGCCGGCGGATGCTTCCCGACGTGGCGCGCCGAGGGCGCGGCGATGACGCTGAGCCTCCACCGCGACGGGCCCGGCGGCGAGCGGCTCGCGCGGCGGCGCTTCGAGAACGTCGGCGACAACGGCTGGCTCGAGGTGCGGTCGGAGGAGCCCCTGCCCGCCGGCACGTACTACCTGGAGATGTCGGATCCGGAGGGCACCGTCGGATGGTGGACTCATTCGAAGGACGCGATTCCCGGCGGCAGCGCCTATGTCGATGGCAAGCCGTCGGGAGGAGCCCGCACGCTCCGCATCCGCTTCTCGAGCGATCTCTCCGCGCGCCTCCGCTCCTTCTTCACGTTCCGCGCGCCGCAGCCCGACTACTTCCGCGGCCCGGCGAAGCCCGACATGTGGAGCTGGCTCGAGGTCTACCCGCAGCACGTCTTCAGGAACTCGCGGGGAGAGAAGGAGCAGATGTCGGTCGGCGTGGCCCAGAACGCCGTGGGGGACAGGCTCGGCTCGATGAGCGAGCCCGGAGCTCGAGGGAGGAGCTACCACCGCGGCGCCGCGGACACCTCGCCCGGCGCGGTGCTCCACGGCCACAACTTCGCGGAGCAGTTCGAGCGCGCGCTGCGCGAGGACCCGCGGATCATCTTCGTCACCGGCTGGAACGAGTGGATCGCGAGCCGGTTCGCGGAGTTTGGCGGGATCCGCCTTCCCGTGATGTTCGTCGACCAGTTCGACCAGGAGCACAGCCGCGACATCGAGCCGATGCGGGGCGGCCACGGCGACAGCTACTACTGCCAGCTCGTCTCGTACATCCGCCGCTACAAGGGCGCCCGGCGCCCCGAGCCGGCGAGCCCGCCCCGGACGATCCGGCTCGACGGCGGATTCGAGCAGTGGAAGGATGTCCGGCCGGAGTACCGGGACGACATCGGCGATGTCGATCACCGTGACGGCTCCGGCTACAACGACTGCGTCCGGTACATCACCCGCAGCGGGCGGAACGACATCGTCCTCGCGAAGGTCGCGCACGACGCGGACCATCTCTGCTTCTACGCGCGCGCACAAGACACGCTCACTCCGCGGATCGGTCCGATGTGGATGCTCCTCCTCCTCGATGTCGACCGCGACCGCGGGACGGGCTGGGAGGGCTACGATTTCGTCGTGAACCGCGCCGCCGCGCGCGGCGGGAAGGCGGTCCTCGAGGAGAACACCGGCGGCGGCTGGACGTGGCGCGAGGCGGCGGAGGTGGAGCTGGCCGCCCGAGGATCCGAGCTCTGCCTCGCCATCCCGCGATCCGCCCTCGGCCCGCCGCTCGAGCGCGGCCCGCCGCGCATCGACTTCAAGTGGGCCGACAGCATCCCGGACGGAGGCGATCTCCTCCGGTTCTACATCGAGGGCGACGTCGCCCCCAACGGCCGCTTCAACTACCGCTACGAGGGCGCCGAGTGAGCGGCGAAGAGACGCTGGTCGCCGCTTCAGTCTTCGACGATCCGCACGCGTTGCGCGATGCCATACCCGAAGACCTCCGGCTCGTACATGGCCTCCGCCTTCGGCGGCGGCGCCAGGAAGACTCCAGGCGTCGTCGCCCGGATCAGGTACTCGTGCACGTAGAAGCCGCGGGGGAGCGAGCCCACGAAGGCCTCGGCCCGATCGTCCCGGAAGCGCGTCTCCCCGCACGGGAGGCGGTGAAGCTCCCCTGCGCCCGACTTCCAGTCGTCGCGCCACACCTCGAAGCAGCTCCGTCCGCCCTCCATCCCAGCGGGGTAGGGATCCACGAGCGCGATATGCCGTCTTTCCGACGGAGTGAACACGAAGAGGCGAACTCTCACGAGCGCTCCGGCTCGCACCCGGATCATCCCGTCGTCGTCGGCCTTCACGTCGAGCTCCCCATCGACGCCCTCGTAGGCCCGGGACACCTCGAGCCCGAAGCTCGGCGGCGGGCTTTCCCATTCCTTCGGGGCGTATCGTAGCCGAGCTTGATAGAACAAGCTTCCGGTGCCCTCCTTGGCGAACGTCAGGAGTCGCGAGCCCCCGCCGCCCTCGAGGAGCCTCGATGGGACCTCGAACGAGCTCGTCTCGAGCTCCCGCCCGGAAAATGCATGCTCGCACAGCAGGTTCCGATCGAGCCAAACGCGCCCGACGAGCTCGGAAACGTCCGACGCCGTAGCTTCGAAGTACCGGCTCAACGCCACGACGGCGAAGGCGTTCTCCTCGGTCGTCCTCCAGCGACCTTGCCTCCGTCGGTCGAGCAGCCCCTCCGCCAGCTTGTCGGCCAGCTCGCCCGTCGGATCCAGTTCCACCTGGGCCTCGAGAAGCACGGCGTGGGCCCGAAGGGAGGACGGGAGGACGTGAGTCCACGACGGGTCGGCCGGTGCCTCCAGGTGCGCCGAGCGTGCCGTCTCCTTGACATGGTTCTCCAGGTAACGCCGGATCTCCACGGCCTCGCTTCGGGAGTCCTCTTGAGAGCCGAGGACGACGAGACAGCGCGCGGCGGCTTCCAAGGGAAGGCGCTCCAGCCCGGCCCTGGCATACCATGCCCGCGTCTTCGCTCTGAGCTCCTGGCTCCGCGCGGCGTCGGATTCCCGGAGGAGATTCTGCACGTACAGCTCGTAAGCCTGGATGAGCAGGTTCTCCGGCTCCAGGGCCTCCTCCTCGGTCAGCCGACTCGAGAGCCAGCCTCGGGACTCCATCGGACGGTATCTCACTCCCTCCTCGGCGTACTTCTCCCACCGCTCGAGGGCCTTCTCCTGCGGCGCGAAGCCGGCCCGCCTCGCCCGCGCCAGGGCATGCCCGACGTGCGCGCTCAGATAGGGGTCGCTGTGGTGGCCGCGTCTCCAGTAGCTCCACCCGCCGTCGAAGTCCTGGATGCGCTCCAGCGCGGCGACGTCGTCGTCGATGAGCGCCCGAAGGCTCCTCTCGCCGGACACTCCGACGGCGCCGAGCGCGTCGAACGAGTCGAGCAGGATCGTGGCGGCAAGAAGCCGGGAGGCGACCTGCTCGGCGCAGCCGTACGGATAGTCCAGGAGGTAGCGAGCGCCTTCGGAGAGGGTCTGGAGACGCGTCGATGAGAGCTGCACCTCCAATCCTCCGAAGTCTTTGCGCGACCCCTCGGGCAGGACGAGCGCCTGCCGATCGACGGCGCGCTCCGCGGACGGACCGAGCCGTCCGTAGACCGCGACGGTCTGGACCGGCAGCGGCTGCTGGATCGGGAATCGCACCTCTGCCGCGTCCGTGGCGAACCCCGAGATGGCCGCCGCCTGCACGA
>JAFGKN010000736.1 GCA_016928605.1 Planctomycetota bacterium
GGGCCGGACGAGAAGATCGGAGTGGTCGTGCTGGAAGGGGGAAGGGCCAAGGTCATCGAGTACAGCGATCTCTCGCGGGAGGAGGCCGACCGCCGCGACGAGCGGGGGAGACTCGTCTTCTGGGCGGGCAGCCCCGCGATCCACGCCTTCCGCATCGATTTCACGAGGCGCGCCGCCTCCGGAGCGGTGAAGCTCCCGTATCACGTCGCCGCGAAGGAGATCCCGGCCGTCGACGCGGAGGGGCGTCCCTGCAAGATCCAGGGGTTCAAGTACGAGACGTTCGTCTTCGACGCCCTGCCGGAGGCGAGCCGCTTTCTCAATCTCGAGATCGTCCGCGAGCAGGAATTCGCGCCGATCAAGAACCGGAGCGGGGTCGACTCTCTCGAGAGCGCCAGGGAGCTGATGGTGAGCGAGCACCGGCGCTGGCTCGGGGAGGTCGGCATCGATGCGCGCGGGGCGGTCGAGATCTCGCCGCTGGCCGCGGCCGAGCCCGGCGACCTCGCGGGAGCGCTGGCCGCCTGGAACGGCCGCACCTTCGAGCGGGACATCCGCGTGGAGCGGAGCCGAGAAGGAGAGATCGTGATTGAAGAGATCGCGGGCTCGGCTCCGTCCAACGGATCGTGACGCGAGCTCGCCGGCCCACCGCTCGAGGCGCCTCTCGCGCAGATCGATGCAAGGCACTCCATACATAGACTCCTCATCCATCCCCCGGCCGGGTCTGCGGCCCGGTGGCTCCGGCGGTCCGGGGCCGCTCCGCGCCCTCGCGGGCTACGCGGTGCTCACCGTCGTGCTGACGTGGCCGCTCGCCATCCGGCTCGGCGACCACCTGCCGATGGGCGACAACGACCTCTGGCAGAACCTCTGGAACTTCTGGTGGTGGAAGACGGCTCTCTGGGAGCGCGGCGCCTCGCCCTACGCGACGGACCTCCTCTTCTATCCGGACACGACCTCCCTCGCGTTTCACACGCACTCCGAGGCCAACATCATCATCACGCTTCCCGTGCTGCTCGCCGCGGGCGAAGTGGCCGCTCTCAATCTCGCCACGCTGCTGGGATTCCTGCTCGCCGGCTGGGGCGCGTACCTCCTGGTCCGCGAGCTCATGGGCTGCTGCCGCGCGGCGTTCCTGGCGGGCATCATCTTCGCCTTCTTCCCCCAGCACTTCGAGCAGTCCCTCGAGCATCTCAACCTGGCCAGCTTCGGCGCTGTAGCGCTCTCGCTCTGGGCCATGGTGCGCGCCGTGCGCGCGGGCGGAGTCGGCCGGTGGGCGATGGCCTCCTCCTGCTTCGCGCTCAACGCGCTCTTCTCGTGGCACAACGCCGTGCTGATCCTCCCAGGCGCCCTGATCATCTTCGCCCACGAGCTGTGGAGGGCGCGCCGGTCCCGCCGGGCGATTCTCGTGGAGTCCGCGCTCGCCGGCCTCTGCTCCGCGCTGCTCCTGCTGCCGTGGGCGTGGCCCATGCTGCGAGAGATCCTGGCGGGAGAGGCCCACTACCTCAAGCCGCCGCCGCCGGTCAGGAAGCCCATCGACCTCCTCTTCCTCGTGGTGCCCGCGGCCCACCACACGATCTGGGGGCCGCTCGTCGAGCCGCTCTACGGGA
Source organism: Planctomycetota bacterium (assembly GCA_016928605.1). GTDB lineage: Bacteria > Planctomycetota > UBA8108 > UBA8108 > UBA8108 > JAFGKN01. The sequence continues at coordinate 1,599 of JAFGKN010000736.1, forward strand.
AGTACCGGAGCTACGCGTCCGCCGGATTCACCGGCTACCTGGGGCTGGCGTCCATCGTCCTGGCATCGCTCGGTCTCGCTGGCGCGAGATCTCTCCGCCGGCGCGCAGGCGCAGCGACCGAGGAGGCGTCTTCCTCGGAGATCCTGCGGTTCCGCGCCGCTCCCTGGGCGGCGCTCTTCCTCTTCTATCTCCTTCTCTCCCTCGGCGACGAGCTGCGCGTCGCCGGCTCCGACACGGGCTTGCGGCTGCCGTACGCGCTCGCGGAAGCGGTGCCGGTCCTGAGGACCATCCGCATCCCCCACCGCTTTCTGGTCCCCGCGATGCTGGCGCTCGCTGTGCTGGCCGCCCGCGGCGCCGCAGCTTTGCTCGATCGCGCCCGGCGTCCGGGCGCGGCGGCGCTGGGCCTGGCGCTGCTCATCATCCTGGACTTCCTCTGGATCCCCTATCCCCTGCGCGAGGTGGAGCGCCCTCGCTGGGTCGACCAGGTCGCCGGAGCACCCGCCGGCGCGCTGCTCAACGTCCCGGGCGGCTACCGGGCGCGCGCGTCGCAGGACATGTACCTCCAGACGTATCACGGCCGTCCGCTCATCGGCGGATACGTCTCCTGCACTCCTCCGCGGATCGAGCAGAGGGTCGCCGAGTATCCCTTCCTGCGGGCGATCTTCGAGGGGCGGCCGCGCGAGGAGATCGCTCTGGAGCCGGAGGCGATCCGCGTCCTCGACGAGCTCCCCATCGGCGTGGTCGCCGTGCATCTCGAGCGCACCCGGGAAAGGCTCGAGGAGCTGCGCCGGATCCACCGGGGACGGCCCGAGGAGCGGCTCTACAATCCGGAGAAGGGGATCCCCGCCGCCCAGCTCGAGGCGGTCCGGGAGATCATCCGCAGCCGCTGGGGCGAGCCGTACTACCGCGACGGCGAGGTCGAGCTCTACCGGCGGCCGGACGCGTAGCCGATCAGCGGACAGCAGGACCGCGGGCGAGGCCGCAGCGGAGGTCGTCCGGGGTGGGATCCTGCCCGGCAAGGGGAAAAGGCGGCGGAGGCGGCTCTCCCGCCAGAAAGAGGTAGCGGAGGACGAGGAGCGCGTCCTCCATCGACAGCCTTCCGTCGTCGCCGGCGTCGGCGGCGTCGAGGCAGGGGAGGGACGCCTCGGCGAACAGGTGGAGCAGGATCCGCACGGCGTCCGCGATCGACACGCGCCCCGAGCCGTCGGCGTCGCCCCTGACGAAGGCGGCGGAGACCTCCACATCGACGCCCGTCGAATCCACCAGCCGCCCGCGGCCGTCGAATCCGGCGAACTCGATCCGCCGGCGGCCCGCTGGGAGATGCGCTTCGCACTCCCACAGGAGAGGATCGCGGTCGGAGAAGCGGACCGTGTCGGGAAGGCTCTCTCCCCCGGCGACGATTCCGATGTGGGTGATCTCCACCGGAGCCCTGCCCTCGATCCTCACCAGCGGGGAGTCCGCCCGGATCGTCCCGCCGCCTCCGGTCAGGACCTCGAGCCTCACGTTCGGGAAGACCGCGCTCTCGATGCGCTCGGCGATGTGCGCCCGCCGGCGGTCGATGAAGCCGCCCGGAAGCCCCACGTCGGTGCGCTCGACGCCGGCGAGGCGCAGCTGCTCCAGGTAGGGCGCGAGGAACTCGGGGCGCAGCGGCCGCTCGATCATCTCGGCGAGGATCCCGTAGAAGCGCCTCCGCACCCGCGGCTGGTTGAGGAAGCGCTCCACCTCGATGAACTGGTTGATGTAGCGCTCCCCGATCGGAGGGATCGCGAACGCGTCCGCATTCCCGTACGTGAGCTCCATGTCCCAGGGGATCAGAACCCAGCGCCGGCGATGGGGAAGGAAGTAGAAGTAGCAGTTCTTGCCCCGGCGCGCGCCCCAGGAGTCCCAGTCGTCGGTGTTCAGGCGGACCGCCCAGACGCGGAGGAACTGCTCGACGTCGACGCGCTCCCACACCTCGCGGCCGAAGTCCTCGTCCGTCGTGCGCGAAGGGTCGAAGAGCCGGGCCAGGTCGATCAGCGGCCCGAGCTCGTCCGCCCCCTCGTTCTGCCGCGCGCGGAAGTGCCAGCGGTAGAGCTCGGGGTCGTCCGCCGGGATCCCCCGCCGAGCGTAGGGCGGATGGAGCAGCCGAGCGTCCTGGCTCGTCGCGAGGGCTCCGGTGTCGAGGAACGTGTAGCGGTTGTCCATCTCGTGAAGAGGGCCCTCGTCGTCGCCGGGAAACCATCTCGCGATGTACTCGTGGCCCGGGACCTCGACGTGCTCGCGCAGCGCGTCGAC
>JAFGKN010000737.1 GCA_016928605.1 Planctomycetota bacterium
GAGTCTGAAGCCGGTTCAACAGCTTGAGGATCGTCGTCTTCCCGCTGCCCGAAGAGCCGAGGATGACGAGGGTCTCTCCATCCTCGATGTCCAGAGTGATGTCCCGGACGGCGCTGGTCGCTCCGCCGTCATAGGAATGGCTCACTTCGAGGAAAGAGATCACGGCTCTGCTTCTCCGTAGATGCGCCGGCCCCGGGGGAATGACGAATGAAGAGAATAACCATCGAGGGAGACTCTTTCAACAGGGGCGGATACACTCTCAGTTCCTGAATCACTGCGAATCACTGCGGCGGCGGGTCGTTTTCGCTATAGTGGTGGCCGCGTCGGTCCCGAGGAGGTCTCGAGCACCATCCATGACATCCACGGCGAGCCCCATCTGCCTCTGCCGGCTGCGCGGCGTCGGCAAGTCCTTCGCCGGACTGCGGGCTCTGTGGGGCGTGGATCTCGATCTGCACGCCGGTGAGATCCACGCGCTCGTCGGGGAGAACGGCGCCGGCAAGTCGACGCTCATCCGCTGCCTCGCGGGGATCATCCAGCCCGAGGACGGAGAGATCCTCTTCGACGGGCGCGCCGTCGAGCTGACGAGCCCTCGCGCCGCCCATCGCCTGGGCGTGGCCGCCGCCCACCAGGCTCCGGAGCTCTTCCTCTGGCGCTCCGCCGCCGAGAACATCTTCAACGTGCGCGGCTTGCCCGCCGATCCCTTCATCCCCTGGAAGCGGGTGGAGGAGGAGAGCCGCGAGGCGCTGCGCCGCCTGGGGAGCGAGATCCCGCCGCGCGCGGAGGCCGGGCTCCTCTCGGCATCCCAGCGCCAGGTCGTCGCTCTGGCCGGGGCGCTCATCGCCAGGCCGCGTCTCCTGATCCTCGACGAGCCGACGGCGAGCCTGAGCGAGGGCGAGAGCGAGCGGCTCTTCCGCGTGCTCGACGAGCTCCGCCGCGGCGGCGTCTGCATCCTCTACGTGTCGCATCGGCTGGGCGAGGTCCTTCGCATCGCCGACCGCGTGACGGTGCTCCGCGACGGCCGCGTGGTGCGCTCCGACCGCGCAGGAGCGCTCGATGCGGATGCTCTCGTCGAGGCGATGGTCGGCCGGAGGCTCGAAGCCTACTACCCGCGGGCTCCGGAGCACGGCGCCGAGACGGTGCTGGAGGTGGAGGATCTCGGCGACGAGCGCGGAGCTTTTCGCGGCGTCCGTCTCGCGCTCCATCGAGGCGAGATCGCCGGCCTCTACGGCCTCGTCGGAGCCGGGCGCACCGAACTCGGGCAGGCGCTCGCGGGATTCCGACGCGCGCGAGGGGTCGTCCGCGCCAGGGGAAGCGTGGCGTATCTCCCCGAGGACCGGATCCGCGATGCCAACCTGCCGGGCCTGAGCCTTCGCGAGAACCTCACCATCGCGGCTCTCGATCGCATCGCCGTCGGGCCGCTCATCGACCGGCGCAGAGAGAGGTCGCTGGCGAGCTCGCTGCGCGAGAAGCTCGACATCCGCGCGCCCGGCATCGAGGGATCCATCGATACGCTCTCCGGAGGGAACCAGCAGAAGGCGCTGCTGGGGCGCTGGCTCGCCACCGAGCCCGAGATCCTGATCCTCGACGAGCCGACGCAAGGCATCGACGTGGGAGCGCGCGCGGAGATCCACCGACTCATCGCCGACCTCGCCGCCGGGGGCTGCGGCATCCTGCTCATCTCGTCCGACCTGAGCGAGGTGCTCGGCATGAGCCACCGCGTCATCGTGATGCGGGAGGGGCGCATCGCCGCCTGCTTCGCCTCCGGGGAGGCGGGCGAGGAGGATGTCGGCCGCGCGGCGCTGCCGGAGGAGAGGGGCCCATCCCGCAGGCATTCGCCTGATGCGAGTGGCCCTCCGCCGCCGGCGCGCGGAGCGTGGAGCGATCGCGCCTCGGCCCGGCTGGCTCGCTTCCTCGGTCAGCGCGAGGCGGCGCTCGCCGCCGTGATCGCCGCCATCATCATCGCCACCGGCTGGAGATCGAGCCGATTCCTCGCGTGGGAGAGCCTGCGGGATGTGGCCTGCGACACCGCTCCGCTGGCCCTGGCCGCGCTGGGCCAGACGCTCGTCATCGCCTGCGGGGCGATCGACATCTCGATCGGATCGATGCTCGCGCTCTGCGCCGCGGCCGCGGCGCTGATGGCGAACGCGGGGTGCGGAGCGGCCTTTGCCGTCGCCGGCGCGGCCGCGCTGGGCTCGCTCCTCGGCGCGGTCAACGCGGCTATCAGCACCGCGGGGCGGCTGCATCCGATCATCACCACGCTCGGAACGCTCGGCATCTACCGCGCGCTCTTCCTCGAGTGGACGGACCGCCGCTGGCTCTACCTGCCGGACACGCTCCTCGACCTCGCGCGCAGCGGCCCGTTCGGCGTGCCGGTCTCGGTCTGGGGCGCCCTGATCGCCGCCGGCCTCTTCTTCCATTTCCTCGGCGGGACGCGCGCCGGCCGCGCCTGCCTCAAGGTCGGCGACAACCCGCGGGCCGCGCTCGCCCACGGCCTGCGGATCGAGTCGACGCGCTGGCTGGCGTTCGCGATCCTCGGCGGTTGCGTGGGGCTCGCCGCGGTCTTCTACACGGCGCGCTACGGTACCGTTCAGAACAACACGGGGATGGGCTTCGAGCTGCAGGTGATCGCGGCCGCCGTGCTCGGCGGCGCGCACGTGGCCGGTGGCCGAGGCACCGCGGCGGGAGCTCTCTTGGGTGCCGCGCTCATCGGCCTCCTCGCCAGCGCACGGCCCGTCTGGGGCATCCACGAGCGGTGGCAGCTCGTGGGCGTCGGCGCCCTGATGCTCGGTGCGCTCGCGCTCGAGACGGCCATCGCGCGGCTCTCGCCGGGGAGGCGGCCATGAGCGGCAGCGCCTCGTCTCCCTGGGGATCGCGCCAGACGGTTCTGCTGGCGGCGGCTCTCGTGCTGGCGGCCTTCTTCGCGGTCATCTCGGAGGAGTTCCGCTCGCCGTCGGTGCTCCTCGATCAGAGCTGCAACTGGGTGGAGGTCGGCATCCTCGCGCCCGCGATGCTGGTCGTGATCCTCATCGGAGGGATCGATCTCTCCGTCGCCTCGATCCTGGCGCTTGTCGGAGTCTCGATCGTTCGGCTCCACGCCGAGGCCGGCCTTCCGATCTGGTTCGCTGCGGCTGCGGGGCTGGCCATCGGGGCGGCCGCCGGCGCGCTCAACGGCTGGATCATGGTGGCGGCGCGCATCCCCGATCTCGTAGTCACGCTCGCCACCATGGCGATCTACCGCGGCCTGGCCCAGGCCGTCGCGCAGAACCGCGTTCACTCCGGCCTGCCGGAGAGCTACCGGTTTCTCGGCGACGGGCTCGTGGCGGGAGTGCCCGCGCAGTGGCTCGTGCTGATCGCGGTCTGGGCGGTGCTATATACCGCGGTCCATCACGGCCGATTCGGGCGGACCATCTACGGCACGGGCTCCAGCGAGAGAGCCGCGAGGCTCGCCCGCGTACCCACCGCGAGGGTGCGGGTGATGGCCTACGCGCTCTCGGGCCTCGCGGCGGCGGTGGCCGCGATCCTTTTCACGGCGCGCTCCAACACTGCGCGCAGCGACGACGCCCTCGGCTTCGAGCTCGATGCCATCACCTGCGTCGTGCTGGGAGGCGCCTCCATCGCCGGTGGGCGCGGCAGCGTGCCGGGCGTGTTCCTGGGCTTCGTCGGCCTCGGCCTCCTCCGCACGGGGCTCGACCTGAAGGGCGTGGACGAGATCTGGCAGCGGCTCACGACAGGAGCGATGCTCATCGCGGTGGCCGCGCTGAACGAGAGGATCGCCGCCGCGCGGACTGGCCGCCGGCGGGGCTCCCCCGCGGAGAGCCCCGCCTCGAGATAGCGCGCCCGCGCTCGCAGAGAGCACCGATGGACGGGAGTCTCTCTCCCTGGGGCGCACACCTCGCGAGCGCTCGGCACCGCCGGCTCCGGAGACATCGCGTCTCGAATCGCTGGCGAGTCCGGCCTCGGTGCCTGCGGTCTCTGCGGGTGGTTCTGCTGGCCGCATCGCCCGCGGTCCCGGCGGCTGGCGCTGCTTGCTCCGGCGGGCGCGGGGCCGTATCGTTGCGGGTGTGCCTTGAAGGCCGGTGGTCGCGCGGAAGAAAGGCCGGATGACATGAGACCAGACGAAGCGCTCAATGTCCCCGTCTACAGGGTCGCCGAGCGGGCGGTCGGCATGCTGGATCTCCTGCGGCGCTTCGCCGATCCCGAGTGCTACGAGAGGGGGATCCCTCGCCTCTCCGATCTCCACCTCCGGGTCGGCGAGCCGGCGCGCTACCGCTTCGACAACGAGCTCCTGCCGCTCGACTCCGCCCCTCCCCTCACCGAGGATGTTCTCCGGGATCTCCTCTTTCCGCTGCTGACGCGCGAGCAGACCGCTCGCCTCACGGCGAGACCTCCGCAGGACGTCGATGCCTCCTTCGACTGGGAGGAGGAGGGCCTCAGCTTCCGCATCAACGCCTTCCACGACCGCGACGGTCTCGCCTGCGCCATCCGCGCGCTGCCGCGGAGCGTGCCGAAGATCGAGGACATCGGGTTTCCGTCCGACCGCGTCTGGCAGACGATCGTCGATCTCCGCCAGGGGCTGGTGATCGTGACCGGCATCACGGGAAGCGGCAAGTCGACGACGCTCGCCAGCCTGCTCCACCACGTGAATCAGCACCGCGACGTCCGCATCATCACGCTCGAGGACCCCATCGAGTACGTGATCCGCAGCCAGCGGGGCATGATCTCGCAGCGGGAGGTCGGGCGCCACATCGAGTCCTTCGATGCGGGGCTGCGCAGCGCCCTCCGCGAGGACCCCGATGTGATCATGGTCGGAGAGATGCGGGACGCCGAGACGACGGCGCTTGCCCTTTCGGCCGCGGAGACCGGTCACCTCGTTCTCTCCACGCTTCATACCAAGGACACGCGCGGCGCCATCACGAGGATCGTCGATCTCTTCCCCAGCGAGTACGCGAGGGAGATCGAGACGCAGCTCTCCTTCGCCCTGAGCTTCGTCGTCGGACAGAAGCTCGTGCCGCGCGCCGACAGCCGAGGCCGGTGCGTGGCGATGGAGGTGCTGGTGAACGTGCCCGCCATCGCGAACCTGATCCGCTCGGGAAACCTCCACCAGATCTACTCGGTGCTCCAGACGCAGCGCAAGGAGGGGCTGAGCACGCTGGAGCAGCACCTCAAGACGCTCGCGGAAAGGGGGGTTATCACGAAGCGCGACGCCATCCGCTTCGCGAACCAGCCGGCGGGCATGACGGAATGAGCCGATCGCGCCGCGAGGCGCCGCCGGAGTCTGGATTCGCCGGCGCGCGGCCATCCGACGCAGCGGGCTGCCTGGTGTCCGGATCGACAGGAGAATTCACGGCCTCTTCACGCGATCTTCACCGGCTGCAGCTACGGTCAGGCGGAAAATGAAGCGCACCCGCTGAGCGGCGTGTCGGTGCCGGGGATGCTGCGGGTCGGACGGCCTCTTACCGTGAGCGGACCCGCCCGTCCGGCAGATGGAATGTGCCCGCACAGGGCCGCTCGAGCGGAGTGGTTCGGCGCTCCCGGAGATGCCGCGATGTGCGCTCCGCAGAGCGCCGGTGAACGGTCTCAGCCGAGCTTCGAGCCGTGACGCTGCGATGAAGAAAGAGAGAGTCCTCGTCATCGAAGACGAGGAAGACATCCGGGAAGTCGTCGAGTACAACCTCGCGCGAGAGGGCTACGATGTGCTGACCTGCCGCGACGGGGAGCGGGGGCTCGCCATCGTCAAGACCAGGAAGCCCGACCTCATCCTGCTCGACCTGCTGCTGCCGGGAATCGACGGGATCGAGATCTGCCGGCGGCTGAAGCAGGACCCCGAGACGCTCTCGGTGCCGATCATCATGCTGACGGCGAAGGGCGAAGAGAGCGACGTCGTTCTCGGGCTCGGCCTGGGGGCCGACGATTACATCAAGAAGCCCTTCAGCCTCCGCGAGCTGGTGGCGCGGGTGAGGGCCGTCCTGCGCCGCGGCAAGAGCCGGGAAAAGCCGGAATCACCGAAGCGCGTCGCCTGCGGAGAGCTCGAGATCGACCTCGAGGAGCGGAACGTGCGCTACCAGGGCGAGGCGATTCCCTTCACCGGCACGGAGCTTCGTCTCCTTTTCCATCTCGCCTCGAGGCCGGGCCGCGTCTTCAGCCGGGAGGTCCTCCTCGAGCATATCATCGAGGGCAACGCGCGCGTCATCGCGCGCAACGTGGACGTCCACGTGCGGTCGATTCGCAAGAAGCTCGGCGCCGCGCGCCGCATGATCGAGACCGTCCGCGGGGTCGGATACCGCTTCCGCGA
>JAFGKN010000738.1 GCA_016928605.1 Planctomycetota bacterium
CATGATGTCCGAGGCGGCGCGCATCCAGCTCAACCTCTGATCCGGCGAAAGGGCGCGCAACGAGCGGACCGTCTCGAGCCTCCCGCCGCCGGCAGTCGGAATCGAAGACGAAGGCGAGGGCAGAGTCAGAGGCGGAGGCGGAGGCAGAACGGCGTCTGCGACCGAGACTGAGACGGCCGAGTTTTCGGGTGGATGACTAGCGACTTCGCCGCTGTAATGGAGACTTCGAAAACCATCGAGACACGACCATGAGACAGAGCGACGAAGCGAAAGGCATGCGCACGCGGGCCGTCCACGCCGGCGAGCGGCCGGATCCCATCACGAGGGCATCGGCCCCCAACCTCGTGATGTCGACGACGTTCGTCATCGACGATGCGAGCGCGCAGTTCTCCGCCAACGCCATGACCGCGGAAGCGCCCTACGCCTACACGCGCTGGGCGAACCCCACCGTCCGGCAGCTCGAAGCGAAGCTGGCAGACCTCGAGGGAGGCGAAGAGGGTATCGCGTTCGCGAGCGGGATGGCGGCCGCCACCGCGCTGTTTCTCCATTACCTCGAGTCGGAAGACCACCTGATCGTCAGCGACGTCGCCTACGCCGGCGTCGCCGAGCTTGCCCGGCAGACCCTGCCCCGGCTCGGCATCGAGGTGGAAGCGGTGGATCTGTCCGATCTCGACGCGCTCCGCTCCGCGCTGCGGCCCGAGACGCGGATGGTCTACGCCGAGACGCCGGTCAACCCGATCCTGAAGCTCACCGATATCCGCGCCGTGGCGGAGATCTCGCGCGAGGCGGGCGCCTTCTGCGTCGTCGATTCCACGTTCGCGACGCCGGTCGCCACGCGCCCTCTCGAGCTGGGAGCCGACTGCGTGCTCCACTCCCTCACCAAGTACCTCTGCGGCCACGGCGATGCGCTCGGCGGAGCGCTCGTCGGAAGCCGCGCGGAGATGTCAGCACTGCGCCAGGGTGCCGCCATCCACGCCGGCGGCGTGCTCAGCCCCTTCAACGCCTGGCTGATCCTCCGCGGCATGGCGACGCTGCCGATCCGCATGGCCGCTCACGCGGACACGGCCCGGAGAATCGCGGAGTACCTCGAAGAGCACCCCTCCGTCACCCGGGTCATCTATCCGGGGCTGCCGTCTCATCCCCAGGACGAGCTGGCGCGCCGGCAGATGGAGAACTTTTCCGGCATGCTGACCTTCCAGGTGAAGGCGGGCCGCGAGACGGCGAGGCGGATGACCGAACGGCTGGATGTGATCCATTACGCGGTCTCCCTCGGCCATCAGCGCAGCCTCGTCTTCTACCTGCCGACCGACGAGATGCAGGAGAACTCCTTCCGGCTCGACGCCCGCCAGCTCGAGCGCTACCGCGAGTTCGCGGGCGACGGCATCTTCCGCCTCTCCGTCGGGCTCGAGGACGCGGACGATCTCTGCCGCGACCTCGACCGCGCGCTGAGGCCGTGACCATCTTCCAGCGCGGGAGCCGCCGCTTCCCTCACTCGAGCGTCGGCCGGACCACCTCGCCGCGGAGCTGCGCCTCGCCGCCCTCCTTCTCGTAGACGCCGTAGAACACCGAGCAGCAGTCCAGCCAGAGCGTGATGCGGTGCATCTCGTCTTCGGAGAGCTTCACGCCGTGGTGCCCGTTCTCGAGCAGCTCGAACAGCTTCGAGGCGCGCGCGCCGAAACAGCCCGGAGTCGTCCGGTGCGCATCGCCGTAGCTCCAGAATCCGTAGTCCTTCGCGAGGCTGCCGTACGATGCGTACCACTTGCGCTGGATCGGCTCGCGGGCGAGGTTGATGGGCTTCTCGGGGTGCTCAGCGTGGCAGGACACGCAGTGACGGTCGAGCACCGGCTGCACCAGGCGCGGATAGCTGAAGGGGTTCGACCCCTCCGCATCGGGCTGGAGGCTCGAGGGCCCGCGCTCCAGCGCCATCGGCATCCGCGCGGGCATGTCGACCGCCCGGAGCTTCGGCTCGTGGCATCCCTGGCAGACGAGCCTCTCGCCGGGCTGCAGATACGTGGCCGATCGCATCGACTGGACGGCCAGACCGCGGTCGTCGAGCGCCTGGAAGAAGATCTCCTTGTTCGCCGGCACGTTGAAGTGCGCGCTCCCGTCCGGATCCACCGGCACTGTCCCGAGCACCGAGCGCGCGAGGATGACCGAGTCGCCGGCCGACGGCAACCGCAGGCCGATCTCGTGCGGCGGGCTCCCCGACGGGACCGTCATCGGCAGCACCTGCAGGACGCGCAGCGCCGCGATCCGCGTCCCGTCCGGCCACGGCTTGAGGCTGTCGTAGACGTTGATCACCGCGATCGTCCCGTCCCCGGGCGTTGTTTGTCGGCCGAGGTCCGGCTCGACCGCGCCCTTCGCCTCGGCGAGCTCCGGCATGACGGGCGGCTTCGGCCGCGGGCGAAGCGGCATCGGGCTGAGGCAGGCGATCTCCGGATCGCGGTGGATCAGCTCGCGATTTCCGAAGGAGTCGACGAGGTAGATGCCGTAGTCTCCGCGCGCGTACTGCCCGCCCTGGAAGCCGATGCGCGGATCCATGGAGATGTCGTAGACGCAGAGGTGGTAATCCTCGCTCAGCGGCCACGGGGTCCCGTAGACCTGGGAGCCGCCCTGGCTCTCCGGAAAGCCGACCTCCGGCGTCAGCCGCCTCACCGGGGCCATCGCGTCGTCGTCGTCCACGCAGGGATCGACGAGCACGAGCGAGCCGAACGCCTGTCCGTGGTGCGGAGCGGCCGTCGCCACGAACTTGTGGGAACCGGGGATCGCCCGCACGTCGAGCTCCATGTCGGGCCGCGTCTGCCGCGGCGCGAAGTTGCCGTGGACGGCGCGAGAGTCGCGGCCGTCGAGCGTGGTGATCCACGGAAGATGCGCGGTGCACCCGTGGCGGTCGACGTAGTCCCACCGCGTGTAGATGATCCGCCCGTCGTGGGTGACGCTCGGGTGCCACTCGTTGGTCTCGTGGAAGCTCAGGCAGCGGATGTCGC
>JAFGKN010000739.1 GCA_016928605.1 Planctomycetota bacterium
CGGCGATGACTCGCACTCATCGGGAACGGAGTTGCCGTTGCAGTCCTCGCTCTGCCCCGTGGCGATGTCCTCTCCATCGATCACGCCGTTCCCGTTGCAATCAGAGGCCGACAGGGACAGACACAGCGATGGCGAGAGGCAGAGCAGGAGCGCGACGCAAAAACAGGAGCGCGAGCAGAGATTCCTTGACATACCAGATCAATTGTCCTTCCCAGCGCTTACTTCAAATTACTGGCGAAAGGCTTTCTCGAAGTGTACCACCAGAACCGGCGGCCGGAATCTCGTTCCTGGCTATAGACCAGAAGCGGTCCACAGCGCCGGCTCCTCCCACGACTCGAGAGAGAAAGAAGAAGAGGAAGATTCTTTGAACGCCAGAGGGCACCGAGGAGCACAGAGGATCAAAACCGACAGAACGTTGGTGGCGTGGTCGGTTGTCGGTGTGCATCGGCTGCTCCCCTGCCCCTCTTCCTTCCTTTTCCTGCCTTCCGGTATTCCTTATCATCCATCTTTTTCTTCATTCGTAAGCCTTCACCGGCCATCGGGCCAGAGAGTGCTTATGAGGAGGCGGGAATGAGCCGTGTCAAGGTCGTGGTTGCTCGACGACGTGCCTCACAGGGCGGTCCCGCGAGAAGCCTGCGTGTCCCGTCAAGGGACACTGCATCACGCGTGCAGGCTCGACACTCTCGAGCATACCAGGAAAGGAAAAAGCTGCTTCCCTCTTTCCTGGTTTCAGGGCAGCCTGCGGTCCAAAGCCATCGACTCGAGGTCCTGCTCGTCCCGGCTCGCGTAGATCGCGTTGAACACATGGTGAGGCGACGGTGGAGGGAGCCTGACCCAACGGCTGACCGCACGAAAAAGACGCAGTTCTCGGTCCTCGAGCACAACCTTGGCGCTGAGCCGTGCTCGACTTGGGCGCTGAAAGCGCATAAAGGCGTCCTCGCCGACTCGCATCCGAGCCGCGCGCGTATCAGGCAGAAGGCCCGCTCCCCTCGAGCGAAGAGATCTGCTTCTGGGCGGATTCGACCTGCCTCCCTCCATCAGCCGCGCGCAGGAGTCGAGCCTGATGCCTCCCTTGCAGCGGCTCTCGTTGTGGCACCGCACGCAGTTCTCGCGAAAGAACAGCAAGGCCTAATCCTCGTAGGTGATCTTCTCATCCGCCTTGCCTTCGGCCGGCAACGCCCCCCGCCCAACCCGCAGATGGTCAACTCCTTCGCGATCTCTGCGAGTTCGGCCTCTCGTCCCCTGGGTAGGAATTTGTGAGCGAGTTTCCCGCATCTCCTTAGAATAGCTCTATGAGCTGGTCCGTCTTCCTCATCGATGAGCTGTTGCCGCTTCCCGTCGCACTCCTGGGCAAGCTGGTTCACCGCATTGCTGGTGGGGTCCTCCAGGACCACGTGCAGCGCTTGAAGATCCACTATGGCTGGCTCGCACAAGGTCTCCACGAGGAGCAGGCCGACGAGCTGCTGCGGGGTCTGGAGACCCATGATCTCCACGGCCTGAAGAAGCGGGAAGACCAGCTGATCAAAATCGAGCGGAAGACTACTGTCCACCAGGCTCTTCCTCTCGATGACGGCATCCACATCCCCGTGGGGCGCAGCGGCAAGATGCAGGTGGTCCCCTGGTCAGCTCTCACCGTGGTCTCCATCGGAAGTGTTCCCTGGTTCCGGCAGGAGGCCGTTGTCGAAAAGAGAAAGAAGCTGAGTGGCATCAACCTTACGGGTACCCTGCTCACGGGAATCCCGATTCCTTCCTACAAGACCGTGGAGAAGACGAAGTACGAGCAGATCGCTCACGAGGGCATCCTGGTCCAGCTCGTCTTCGTCGAGCGCGGTCTTGTCCTCGAGATCCGACCCTCCGAGTTCCGCTACGATTATCTCGGAGATCGACGGTCAATGACCTCTGCCCAGAACTTCTTCATACTCCTCGAAGACCTGGAGCGATACACCGCGGAGAGTGCTCACTGGACAGAGATCTCGCGGGACTTTCTGGAGACCGGTTATCTCGCCCACGCCTTCGAGAACGAGGGAGCCTTCCATCGCTTCAACCTTTGGATCGCAGAGAAGACGGTCCCCTGAGAGGAGGGCGAGGATGTCCACGGCCGAGAGAAGTCGGTGATCCGTCTTGAGAGCAGGATGTTGCTTGCCGCGGTAGGGCTCAGGCGAGGGCCATTTCGTCGCCGTGCCCCTCGCCGCATGTTGGGTGGCTGAGCCTCCAGTAGTCTGTGGCGCAGGCGCTCGCCTTTCTCGCCGTAGAGATCCCTCCGCTCGGCTGAAGCGTGGCACTCTTCTCCTCATCGCCGCGCTTGGACTTCTCTTCCCGGGGCGCCACCGGCGATCCTCGGTGTCTTCCTCTCCCATCGTCGAAGGTGCCGCGCCGAGTCTTGCGTCGCGAGACCTTGATGGGGTGCGTCCGCCTCCTCGATAGCATCGCTCGCGGCGGGCGGTCACCTCAGCCGAGGCATGGCGATGGCCTCTCCGCGGAGCTGCCTGGCCTGCTCCTCGGGATCCGTGGTTCCGTAGAAGATCGCATTGAGATCGATCCAGGCCGCGATCCGCCGCATCTCGTCGGGCGACAGCCGGACTCCCTCGTGCCCCTCCCGGAGGAGACGGAGGAGGCGGCTGCCGGGCGCGCCGTAGAGTCCGCCGGGGGGCGTGACCTCGACCTGGTTGCGCGCGCCGAACCGCGGCACGAGCGCGGCCGCGGCATTGCGGGGATTCGTCCCCTCGCCCCAGAAGCTCGCGTCACCGCAGAGCGACCAGTAGGATCTCGTGAAACCGCGCTCCGGAAGAGTGCGCAGGTCGATCTTGCCTTCGGTCGTCTCGCCGCCGTGGCAGCTCACGCAGCGGCGGTCGAGGATGGGCTGCACGACCTCCACGAAGGAGAAGGGCCGCCCGCCCAGGTCGCCGGGCTCTATGCGCGAGGCGGGCCGGAGGGCGGCGATCGCGGTCCGGTTGGCCGGCGCCGTCTGGCGATGCTCGTGGCAGCCGATGCAGGAGACCTTCTCGCCCGGCTGCAGGTACGTGAGCGTGCGCATGGTCTGGATCGCGAGGCCGTTCTCGTCGAGCGCCTGGAAGAGGACTGGCGTGCGCGGCGGGACGAGGAACCGCGCGGATCCATCGGCCTCCACCGCCACAGTCCCCAGAATCGCGCGCGCGTTTTCCTCCGCGGCGAGCCCGACGGGCGGGGTGTTCGCGACGGGCGTGCTCTTGGGGAAGATCTGGACGACGCGGATCTCCTTCACTCTTTGTCCCGTGACGTCTTCCAGTCCTCGATAGGCATCGAGCAGGAGGATCTCGCCGAGCGCCGTCGACCCCGCAGACTCCGCCGCGGGGAGGAGGGGCGGCTCGGGCCGCGCACGGAGGGGAGTCGGATTCGTGCTTCCGATCTCCGGGTCGCGGAAGATCAGCTCACGCCGGCCGAACACGTCGAGGAGGTAGATGCCGAGCGCGGCAGGATCGTTCGCACCGGGCTCCCAGACGAGGGGACGGGGACTGTACGCCACCAGGTAACAGGTCTCCGAGAGCGGAAAAGGCGCCGAGAAGTACTCGCGGATATCGCGCGATTCCGCCTCCGGAAACGGGATCTCGGGAGTGATGCGAGTGACGGCGTCGAGGCCGTTGACGGCGAGCCGCGGGTCGACGATGGCGATGGAGCCCGCGGTGATCGAGTGGTGGGCTGAGGCCGTGAAGATGATCTTTCCGGTCCCCGGAATTGGCCGGGCCTGGAAGGCACAGTGAGGACGGGAGGTGGCATTGCCCCAGAGCGCGACGGGGTTCGATCCGTCCGGACGCGCAGCCCAGAGGTTCTGATGGGTCACGGCGTCCCGGTCGATGTAGTCCCAGCGGCTGTAGAGGACCCGTCCGTCGTCCAGCACCGAGGGGAACCACTCGTTCGTGTCGTGGAAGGAGATCGTCCGGAGATCGCTGCCGTCCGGATTCATCCGGTGGAGCGTGTAGACGTGCCAGCGCGGGCTGAACTGCGCTCCGAAGCATCGCGCGTAGCCGCCGCGACGCGTCGAGCAGAAGGCGATAGCTCCGCCCGGAAGGTAGGTCGGCATGAGGTCATCGAAAGGGCCGCGCGTCAGCTGGCGGAGGCCGGACCCATCGACGTCTGCTTCCCAGACGTGGAAGAAACCGACATCGTGCTCGTTGTCCAGGCGCGCGGGATCGCGGTTCTCGCCGTCCGTTTGGACGAAGGAGAAGACGACTCGCCGAGCGTCGAAGGAAAGCCGCGGCTCGAGGACGCTCCCGCAGCCGAGTCGATCGCGCAGGATGTCGCGCGTCCGCAGCGAGTAGCCCGGCTCCTCGAGGACGAAAAGGCCGCCGCCGGGCCGGGCGCGCCAGCCGTAATACTGCATGACGAGATGGCTGTAGGAGGTCGGAACGCGCCGCGCGAAGAGCAGCTCACCGAAATCGAGGAGCGGATTCTCAAGGGCGATCCTCCGCCGGAGCCAGCGAGACCGCAGGTAGAGGCGGTCCGCAGCTTCCCGTGCGACGATTCCGGCTCCGGCCGCGCGAGCCAACCGATTCCAGAGGATCTCCTCCTCGCGAAGGAGTCCGTCGCCGCCGAGGGCGCGGAGGTCCTCGATGAGCAGCCGCGCCGTCTCCAGGTGCTTTCTCGCCGCTCGCAGAGGAGAGAATCCGTCGCTCGCCCTGCCGTCCTCCCGGGCCCAGTCCTCGAGGAGGAGACTCCAGAGGTCGAGATCCGGGACGCGAGAAGCGGCCGCGGGCGGACCCCGCGGGGACTCCTCGTGCGGAGCGGACTCCGTCCCCTCGAGACGGCGGAAAGCGGCCCCGACGACCGCGCGCAGCGGATCGACCGCGGCGCGGGGCTCCTCCTCGCCCCGGAGCAGCTCCGCGATGCCGGTCCAGCCCCGCAGAGGATGACCGCGGAAGGGAAGGAGCACGAGAGATGGAAGCTCGACGGTCTCGCCGCGGCGGGCGGTCCAGCCTTCGGGATCCTGCGCGGAGATCTCGAGGCGAGGCTCGCCGGTCTCGCTCAGCAGCGAGCTCACGCGCCATGCCGGAGCGATGTCTCGAGCCATGCTGTCTCCCGCGATGGCCCACGCGACACCTCCGCCGCCGTCGGCGCCGCTCAGCACGCCCACTGGCAGGCAGCTGGCAGACGTCGCCTCGCTGGTGCTAGCCGACGTCAGAGGGAACGTCATCTCGTCGAGATCGAGGGTGAAGGCCCTCAGCGCCGGCCCCTCGCGATCGCCGGCGGATCCGACCTCCATCTCGTAGAACCAGCCCCCGGCGCCCTGCTTCTCGATGGTGAAGTCCTGCGAGGCGCGGTGCTCGGCTCCGTCCGCCGAACGGATCACGGGATCCCAGTGCGTGGTGTCGTGGTAGTACTCTCCTCGCTTGTGGATGATGAACCGGAGGACATCTCCGCGCTTCACATCGAGAGTCAACTCCGGCTCCGCGCCCTGCCGGTCCAGACCATCGATCTCGGCCCGCCACACCACGCTGTCGCCGAACCGGATGATCGCCCGGATCCCGTCTCCTCCGCCTCCATCGACGTCTCCCTTGTAGACCCTCCCGCGCACCTCGAAACGGCCATCGCGGTCGAAGCGATAACTCCGGACGCTCGGCGTGTCTGTTCCGGGGTGCTGCCAGTCCCGGCCCACGCGCGTCCAGTCCGGCCCCGACCAGAAAGGCGAGCCGAACCAGCTCTCGCTCCGAGGCGCGAGCTCCTGGTAGCGCGCATCGACGCCCGATGCATCGCGCGCGAGGACTCCAGCGAGGAGATCGATTCCCTCGATCGCAACCGGTCCCTCACCGGTGCACTTGAGCCAGGTCCGCACGAGCGCGCCGCGCCGGGAGTCGAGAGGCGTGAAGGTCTGCAGCAGCTCGACCCCGATCGCCCGGTCGGCGGCGACGCGCGCGGCGGCCGGGGCGTCGGTGGATTCGATCCACCCGAGCCGCAGATCGGCGCGATGCGGAACTCGGAGACGGATGCCGGCGGAGGACTCCGCGCGCAGCGGACGGATGGCCTCGACGCCGGTCGCCGCTGTCTGACCGATCGAGCCGCACTCCGCTCGACTCGAGGCGAGCTCCGCCAGGACAGAAATGACCGCCATCGCGCCGCGAAACAACGGCTCGGTCCCCCTTCGGATCCGCGACTCGCCGGCCGGCTCCGTCCACTCGAGGACCAGCAGGGAGACGGCCTGACGGGGCAGCCGGAAGCCGACTCGCACGCGGGAGCCCTCGATGCGAGCCGTCCGCGGACCCTCGAGCGAGGCGAGCCGCCCGGCCGTCTCCAGCAGCGCGTACTGCTCGGCCGTGGGCGCCTGAGGCGACCCCATCCGCTTCCACGCGGTGAAGGCATTGCTGCGCGTCTCGTCGATGCGGTAGTGCTCGAGGTGCGCCTCGCCGGCCGCTGCCGGAAGACCGAGGATCTCGAGATCGACATCCGCCGGCGCGCCGGGGAGGTCGTCGTCGTGGTAGTGCCAGGCGAGGACCGAGAGCCGGCTCCCCTCGAGA
>JAFGKN010000136.1 GCA_016928605.1 Planctomycetota bacterium
GCCCTGGCGGGCGCCGCCTCGAAGGTGACGGGAGAAGATGCGAGAGCCACGGATCTCGGCGGGCAGGAGGCTGGCGCGGCCGCGAAGCTCGAGATCCGCTGGCCGCGGGCCGGGCCGTTCTTCCTCGGCACGCGGCTCGACCTCGAGATCATCGCCCGCAGCGCTGACGGCGAGATCGCAGCTGACTTCGCCGGACGGGCGACGGTCGAGGGCGTGCTGCGCGACGGGCGGCCGGTCGAGCTCTCGCCTTCCTTCTCCAGAGGAGTCATACGGCTCGAGAGCATAGAGCTCGACACGGGGAGGGTCGTCGCCCGCGCGGGAGATCTCCGGACGGAGAGCTCGCGGCGCCTGCTGCCGGGCTTTCTGACGCTGCTGCCTCCTCTCACCGCCATAGCACTCGCCCTCCTCACTCGCCAGGTCCTGCTCTCGCTCTTCGCAGGGATCTGGATCGGCGTATTCCTGCTGGCGGATTGTTCTCCCCTCGCGTCGCTCCTCCGCAGCGCCGACACGTACCTGGTGGGGGCGCTCGCCGATCCGGGGCACGTCTCCATCCTCCTCTTCAGCCTCACGCTCGCCGGCATGATCGGCATCATCACGCGCTCGGGCGGCGTGCGGGGCATCGTGGATGTCGTTGCGCGCCGCGCGCGCGGCCCCCGGAGCGGACAGGTGGCAGCGTGGGCTCTCGGCCTCGTGATCTTCTTCGATGACTACGCCAACAGCCTCCTCGTCGGCAACACCATGCGCCCCTTCACGGACCGCGTGCGCATCAGCCGCGAGAAGCTCTCGTTCATCGTCGATGCCACCGCTGCGCCCGTCGCCACCATCGGGGTGATCTCCACGTGGACGGCCTACCAGGTCGGCCTCATCGCCGGAGTTCTGCCCGGCCTCCCCAGCGAGACGCAGGAGCCGTACCTCTTCTTCCTGCGGTCGATACCCGGCAGCTTCTACAGCTTCATCATGATCTTCATCGTCTTTCTCACCGCCTGGACCCTTCGCGATTTCGGCCCGATGCGCCGGGCGGAGGAGCGCTGCCGGAGAGGCGGCGGCGTGCTGCGTCCCGGAGCGCAGCCCCTCGCCGATCCATCCCTCGACCAGATGGGAGATGCGGCGGACGTCCGGCCCCGCTGGCACAATGCAGCCATCCCCATCGCCCTGGTCGTCCTGCTGACGCTGGTCGGGCTCTACGCGACGGGGCGCCAGGCGATCGACCCCGCCCGGCGCAGCGTGGCAGGCCTGCGCGAGATCTTCGGCGCGGCGGACGCCTACCGGTCTCTCCTCTGGGCGGCGCTCGGATCCTCGATCATCGCGGGGCTGCTGGCGAGGCTGCAAGGTCTCGCGCTCGAGGAGATCGTCAGGAGCTGGGTCAGCGGAGCGCGCTCGCTCATGCTCGCCGCGATGATCCTCGTGCTGGCATGGGCCATCAGCGATGTCTGCCGCGACGTCCGGACCGGCGACTACGTGATGGCTCTGAGCCGGGGCTTCATCTCCCCGAGGCTCGTTCCCGCCATCGCTTTCGCGACCGCTGGAGTCATCGCCTTCTCGACGGGGACCTCGTACGGCACGATGGCCATCCTGATCCCCATCTTCCTGCCTCTCGCCTACCGCCTCGCCGCCGACGCGGGCCTGGATCCATCGCTGGGGGACCGGCTCGGGGTGGGCGCGCTCGCCGCGATCCTGGGCGGATCGGTCTTCGGAGATCACTGCTCGCCCATCTCCGACACCACCGTCCTCAGCTCGATGGCCTCGGGGGCCGACCACGTCGACCACGTGCGGACGCAGCTCCCCTACGCGCTGCTGGGCGCCGTCGTCGCCTTCCCCTGCTACCTCCTCCTGGGGCTGGGAGTCCCCTCGCTCCTCGTCCTGCCCGCCGGTCTCGCCGCCGCCGCTGGAGCCTTCTTCCTCCTCGCGCGCCGGCGCCGATGAGGCCGGACCCCGGCTCTCGGATCCCCTCTGGCGAGGGCAGAAGGCGTCAAGCGAGACAAGGCCGCCGGCACCCGCTGTCGCATCAGCCGCGCGCCATCCGCCGTCCCCCGGCGAGGATCTCGTCGATCTCCAGCCCATAGGCCCCGGGCTCTCCCTCGATCCTCGCCAGCAGGAGATCGGCGCGGGCTCCCTCGTCGATGCCTCCGCGGTCGTCGAGATCGAGCAGCCGGGCCGCGTTGGTCGAGCAGATCGCTACGGCTGTGCAGACGGCGTCCGCGAAGGCGAGCGGCTCGTGGCGGCGCTGGTAGACGCCTTCCACCTCGATGGTGAGGAGATTCAAGATGTTCTCGAAGACCTTCTTCTGGTCGACGGCCGAGCCGAAGAACTGGACCGCATCCGATGAATGCGCGCGGGCGGGATCTGGATCCTCCGACGACTCCAGGTAGAGGTAAGCGCCGCCGGGCGCCACGCCGCCGCGGATGCCGAAGACCTCGAAGCTCTCCACCGGCGGGCCGAGCGCGAAGCCCGCGTCGCTCACCGCCACGACGCGCGAGAACGGTTTGCGCGCGATCCAGTCACGGATGAGCCGCGGGTGCACGTGGTGCCCGTCGGCGATGACCGTGATCGACAGGTCGTCGTTGCGCAGCGCTTCCTCGAGCATCCCCCCGTCATGGAGTGTCTTGAAGCTTGATCCGGTGGGGCCGTTTCCGAGGTGGATGATGTAGCGGAGGCCGGCCCTCACCGCCTCCCGGAGGCGCTCGGCATGAGGCCTCGCGTGGCCGCAGGCGACGACGACACCCCGCTCGCGGGCGAGGCGGATCAGGTCGATCGCGCCGGCGCTCATCTCGGGCGCGATGTTCACCGCGCGCATCCCCCCCGTCGCGATCAGGCGCTCGAGGAGGGCTCGATCGGGCCTCATCACCCATCGGGGGTTGTGCGCCCCGTGGTGCTCCGGATTCATGAAGGTCCCCTCGAGGAGGCCGCCGAGAAAGACCGCATCCAGGGCCCGCTCGCCGGCGCGCACAAGGGCCATCCCCCGCAGGTAGGCCTCCAGCTCATCGGGCGGCGAAGCCAGCGTCGCGAGCACGAATCCCGTCACGCCGAGGGAGACCTGGTGATCGATCACCTCGCGGATGCGGGCCGCGTGGAAGGCTGCGTCCGCGGGCCCCCGCGCGAGCCATTCCACGTCGTTGATCTGCATGTCGATGAGCCCCGGAAGGAGCCAACGCCCGCCGGCATCGATGACGCGCGCTCCACTCTCCTCGATGGAGTCGCCGACCGCTGCGATCCGTCCGCCCGCGACGAGCACCGAGATCGTCCTCGTGCTGCAGCCGTCGCGGAGGACGGCGCGAGCGCCGCGGAAGAGGATCGGCCGGCCGCTCGCGCTCATGGTTCATCCTCCCTGCACCTCGAGGAAAGACTCCTCGAGCACGTCGAAGCCCTCGCGGATGGCGTCCCGCTCGATCACGAGAGGCGGGGCGATCTTCAGGCATCCGCCGCCGAGCCCCACCGGCGAGAAGAAGAGGAGGCCGCGGCGGAAGCAGGCCTCGACGATCGCGAACGCCGCGTCGGGATCGGGCTCGAGGCTTCCGCGGCGGACCACGCGGATGCCCCCCACGAGGCCGCGAGCGCGGGTGCAGCCCACGCGCTCGCGGAACCGCTCCTCGATCCTCCGGCATCCCGCGGCGAGATCCGCCTCGAGCGCGGCGCTTCTCGCGACGAGGTCCTCCTCGAGCATGACCTCGACCGACGCGATGCCCGCTGCGACGCAGAGCGGAGAGGCGGAGTGCGTCGACGTCATCGCTCCCGGAGGATAGAGGTCCAGGATTTCCCGGCGGCCGATGACAGCCGCGAGGGGAAGCGAGCTCGAGATTCCCTTCCCGCAGGCCACCAGGTCCGGGACGACGCCGTAGTGCTCGAAGGCGAACATCTTCCCGGTGCGCCCGAACCCCGCCTGCACCTCGTCGAAGGTGAGCAGCGCCTCCCAGCGGTCGCACCAGCGGCGCAGATCCTGCGCGTAGGCGGCCGGCAGGAAGTCCGGCCCGATGCCGAGGTACGTCTCGCTGAGGACGCCGGCGACCGTCGCCGGATCGACGCCCTGCTCGCTCAGCGACCTCTCGAAGACATCGAACGACGTGTCCTGCTGCAGGTAGCCATCGGGAAACGGAACCTGCACGAAGGTCGGATCGCCTCCACCGATCCATTCCTTGAGGACCGGGATCCCGCCGGCGAGCTGCGCTCCGAGGGTTCTCCCGTGGAATCCGCCCTGGAAGGAGACGATGGTCCGCTTGTCCGGATGCAGTCTCCTCCCCCACGTCCGCATCAGCTTGATCGCGCACTCGACGGCCTCCGAACCCGTGGTGAGGAGGAAGACGCGCTCGAGCCCCGGCGGGGAGATCGCGACGAGCTTCTCCACCAGTTCAGCGCGCTCCTCGTGCGCGAAGATGTACGTGGCGAGCTGGCCGCGGTCGAGGAGGCGCCGGATCCGCTCGACGATGCGCGGATGGCCGTGGCCCGCGTTGGCCACGAGCACGCACGAGCTCCAGTCGATCCAGCGGTTGCCGAAACGGTCGCAGACCGTCGCTCCCTCGCCGTGATCCCAGAGGACGGGCGGCTGGCAGTGCATCGACCGGGGCTCCGCTGCCTGCAGGCGGCGGAACGTCTCGACGGACTCGGGGACGGGAAGCGGCGTGACGATGCGGCGCAGCCGGGTCTCGACGCGCGGCACCTCCCGCGGCTCCAGCGAGTAGCGCCCGTAGGAAACCGCCCCGCCTGGATCGCTCTTCATCGCTTCTGACTCCGAACCTCGCCGGCTCCCGCCGGCCAAGGAGCACAAGAATCTTTGAAACCGGGCACTCAACCGTCCACGAACGCATCCCGCATGCGGCTCTCGTCATCCGCGCGGCAGATCAGCAGATCGCTCCGAAACTTCCACCGGCGCGGCGAGTCCGCAGCGAGGTGGAACACCTCGTCCGTCACGTCGCCGCCGAAGCGGATCACGTTTCCCCCGGAGCGCACCGAGACGGAAAAGCCGTGGCGGAGGACGAGAGGCAGCGCGCCGGCCGCATCCCAGAGGTGGACGCTCCCCAGGTAGGCGATGAACCGCCCCTGGACGAGCCCTGCGAGCGGGACCACGGCGGAGCCGAGCACCTGGACCGGATTCGAGAGCCGGACCTGGCCGCGCTTCGCCAGCGTCTGCGTTATGCCGAGGAGCTGGATGTCGCGCTCATCGCGCGGAGCCGGCTCGAGATCCCGCCAGCTCCAGCCGCCATCGAGCCGGCGCCCCTCGAGCACCCGAGGCCCGTCGCTGATGACGATCTCGCCCATCTCGGGGAGATAGATCGCCCCGTCCTGGAGCCGACTCTCCACCATGTGCCCCACCGAGATGCCCCAGCTCGGCAGGCCGGAGGCGTACGGGATCGTCCCGTCGATGGGATCGATCACGTAGGTCTCGCCGCGCAGCGCGCCCTGGATGTACTCCTCGCCCTTCTTGCCGACCGTCTCCTCCCCGATGATGTAGACGCCTCGGCGCTCGTCCTCGAACTCCCGGCTCATCAGGTCCTCGACCTCGCGGTCGGCCTGGGTGACGATCGAGGCATCCGCCTTGATCTCCCGGCGGAGGTCCGCCTTCGATCGGACGGCGATCTCGCCGCCTCGCAGCAGGGTCTCGACGACGCGGTCTCTGTTCCAGCTCATGCGTCTCCGCGATTCCGCGGCTCCGTGTTCTTTCCTGCAGTCGGCGGGCTCATGTCTCGACGGTCTCGAAGATGCCGGCGAAGCGCTCCTCGATCCGCCGGCGGATCAGCTTTCCCGACGGCCCCAGGCCGCCGACATCCCGCAGCGCCTGCTCGCAGACTACGAAGGGGCCGATGCGCTCGTCGACGGGCTTTCCCTCGTTGTGAGTGCGGACCAGCTCGCCCGCGTACGCGCGCAGCGCCTGGGGATCGATCTCGGCCTCGCGCGGAAAGAAGACCGCGCCGAGGCGGGGGCGCGCGTCCCCCACCACGACGATGTCGTCGAACCGGTTCTCGCGGGCGAGATCGAGGGCGTGGAGATGCTCCTCCATGGGCACGGGGAAGTAGTTGATGCCGTTCTCGCAGGTGATGCGGTCCGACGTCTTGCCGCGCACGATGAGCCGCCCGCGCCCGTCGAAATCACCCCAGTCCCCCGTCGCCACGCGGCCGCCGAAGGGCAGAATCCGGCCGTCGGGCTCGACGTAGCCGCTCGCGACCTGCGGTCCCTCGACGATCAGCTCCCCCTCGACCACCGAGGCCCGCGCGCCGGGAAAGAGGTCCCCGCAGGTGCCGAAGGCGCCGCGGAACCGGTCCCGCAGATCGCAGACAGCGAGCGGCCCCGTGGTCTCCGTCATCCCCCAGCCCTGGAGCGCCCGGATCCCCATCACCTCCAGGAAGGCCATCGCGCGCAGCCTCGGCTTCGCGCCGCCGATCACGACGAAGCGCGGCGATCCGAGCCGTCGGCGCACCAGACGCCCGAAGATGGACCGCACGAGGAGAATCGCGGGAAGGCCGGCCCAGCCGGCGATCTTGCCGGCCTCCGTGTCTATGACGCGCTGCTCGCACCACTCCACGAGCCGGCGGAGGAGCCGGCGCAGGCGGAGGGGGATGCGCATCAGCGTCCTCAGCTCCGGAGCGACGTTGCGTCCGCCGGGGCGGGAGAGCAGCCTCTCGTAGAACGCCGA
>JAFGKN010000137.1 GCA_016928605.1 Planctomycetota bacterium
CCCGCCAGCTGCGTCGCAAATGCTCGACGATCGACTCCGTTAAGATCGCCTGCGCTTCGCTCCTTGCTGGCGGATCGAAATCGCTCGGCCAGGTAGCTTTCCCTTCTTCGATGACCCTGGCGAGGATTTGCACAACAATTTGTGAAACCCGGCACTTAGAGAGGCCAAGAGACTGCGCGAGGAGGCTGCTTCACAGCCGCTGCGATGGCTGGAAGGCGTCGGCCGCTCCGGGCTTCGTCGACGGAAAGGCGGGGCTCTCGAGACTTGGGAGAGGAACACAGGACACGCAACGGCGGCTGACTGTTGAAACGGGCGATTCTCTCTGACATCCACGCGAACCTGGCGGCCTTCGAGGCCGTCCTGGCGGACGTGGAGGCGAGCGGAGTCGAGGAGATCTACTGCCTCGGCGACGTGATCGGCTACGGCCCCGATCCCCGCGAGTGCATCCAGAAGGCCCGGAGCTTCAAGGTCAACCTCCTGGGCAATCACGAGGAGGCGGTGCTCTTCGGCGCGATCGGCTTCAACCCGAAGGCGAAGATCGCGATCGACTGGACGCGGGAGCAGCTCAACCTCGAGTCGAGGCCCCAGGAGGAGAACCGGGATCTCTGGAACTTCATCGGAGGGCTCGACAAGGAGCACCGCGATGGCGAGTTCCTCTACGTGCATGGCTCGCCGAGAGACCCGACGCGGGAGTACATCTTCAAGCAGGACTTCAAGGACCGCAAGAAGATGGACGCCGTGTTCGCGGCGCCGATCGGATTCAAGTGGAAGGTCTGCTTCGCGGGCCACACCCATCATCCCGGGATCTTCGTGGAGCAGCATCCTCATTCCTTCATCGACCCTTCCGAAGTGGAGTATCGCTTCGAGTACGCGGCATCGCCCGGTCGCTTCCTCGTCAACGTGGGATCGGTGGGGCAGCCGCGCGACGGCGACTGGAGAGCCTCGTACGTGATCGTCGACGCAGACACCATCCATTTCCGCAGGATCGAGTACGACGTCCAGCGCACGCTGCGACGCTTCGACGAGACACCCGCTCTGCCCGAGTACCTGGCTCGCCGGCTGCAGGAAGGCAAGTAGCCGCCTCGAGACTATCGGGCTCTCGACCGCACTCCGCGCGGGGGCAGAGTGGCCCCGCGTTTCATTTCCTGTGGATTTTCCCCGCTCCTGGAGTATTCTGTCCCGAGTGCTGCGGGGGGAGGGAGGGGCGGAGTCGTCCCAGATCACGGAAACGCTTGCATGGCAGGGCGCTACATACTCGCGATTACCCTCTCGGTCATCGTCGTTCTCTTCTTCCAGAAGTTCGTGCTCCGCCCGCCGCCTCGCCGCCAGGAGGCACCGGCGGCTCCGAAGGCGCCTCCACGCCCCGACCCAGCGCCCGCCCCGGATCTCCGCCAGCCGCCCGAGGCGAGCGGCCTCCGATCCATGCTCCGGTGGCGCGGGGATGGCCGCGACCTCGAACGGATCGACCTCGAGATGCGCCGGCCTGGCCCCGCGGGCGACGTCCTCTCCACCCGAGCGGCCTTCCTGGCCGCCCCGGAGGCTCCCGGCCCGCTCGCTCTGGCGCTGCGCGCGCCTCGGGGCGAGAGCGGCGAGGAGAGCGGCGATGCGCTCGTGCTCCTCGAAGGCTGGGATGCACGTCCCGCACCGGAGGGCGAGAGCGGGGAGCTCTGGATCCACGCCGCGGATCACGACGGACTCCGCGTGACCCGGACCGTCCGGCGCGCGGCCGGCGAGGCGGGACAGGCCTCCCCGGGCCTCCTCTCCGTGGAGATCGAGATCGAGAACACGTCGCCGGAGAGCCGCGCCCTGTCCTATGAGATCCACGGTCCGGGCGGTCTCTTCTCCGAGGCGGAGGATGATCCGGGCGCGGATCTGTACGCCGCCTACGGCCTGCGCGACGAGAAGGGGAAGGTGGCGGCCCGGTCGAGGGCTGCGGCATCCCTCGGCGAGGAGCCGCTCGTTCCCGAAGGAGCGGCCGCCTGGGTGGGAGGGCACAACGGCGCGATCCTCGCGGCGCTCTGGCCCGCCGGCGCGCTTTCCATCGTCGATGAGGCCTTCATCTGGCGCATGCCGCTCATCGAGGATGCGGACGGCCGCCGCGGCGGATTTCGCACGGCGCTCGGCAGCGCTCCCATCTCCGTCGGCGCGGGCGAGAGGGTGTCGCATCGCTACTTCCTCTACGCCGGGCCCGCCGACATCGGCTCGCTCGCGCCTCACGACAGCATGGATCTGGCCGGCGCGCTGCGCGTCGAGGTCGATCTCTCCCCCCGGTTCCGCGCCGCCTGTGACGGCGCGAGGGGCGTCATCTCGGAGCTCCGTCTGCTCGAGTTCAAGGAGTCCATCGACCCCGCTGCGGACGACGGCGGCGAGCCTCCGCCCTACCGGCTTCTGGGATTGCCGCGGGAGGGCCCCGGAACGCTCTCCGTCGAGATCTTCGAGCGGGACGGGAGCGACTACCGCGCGCTCGGCCTGGCGGATGCCTCCTGGTCGGTGCGGGTCCGGCGCGAGGATGGCCAGCCGCCCGAAGTGCTCTTCGAGAGCCGCCGGGCGGACGTCCTGGTGGTGAAGCGGATCTCCGTGGCGCCGCCGGACGATGTGCTCGCCTCGTCGGATGATGCACGGCAGCGGGCGGCCGGCGATCCCGATGGCCGGCATCACCTGCGGGTCGTGCTCGAGGTCCGCAATCTCGCGGAGAGCCCGCGCGAGCTGTTCTACCGCCTGCACGGCCCGGCCGCGATCGACACGGAGCACTTTCGCTCGCCGGGCTACGACCTGGCCTTCAGCTTCGGAACGATCGTGGGGCAGGACCGCGTGCAGTCTCCCGCCGCCATCGATGCGGCCAAGCTGCCCGAGAGCCGCTGGGAGCGAGGCGATGACATCGCGTGGGTGGGGATCGCCAACTGCTACTTCGGATCCATCTTCTTTCCCCGGGGCGACGCCGATCGGCCCGCGAGCGCGCTGGTCGACAACGGCTTCGCCGAGCGGATCCCGGATCCCGTCAAGTGGCAGGCGCTGATCGACGAGCGCGCCGCCGCCGGCAATCGTCTCGGCGCCCGCGAGATCGCGGATCTCGCCGAGAAGGCCTATGCCAACATCCGGGTCGGTTTCACCAGCGAGATCCTCTCCCTGGGGGCGAAGGAAGAGACTCGACACGAGTACGGCCTGTTCGCCGCGCCGAGACGTAAGGACATCCTGCAAGAGTACGATCGCCTCAGCTTCGAAGGCATCAACTACTACGGCTGGGTGGGCTCGCTCGTCAGCCTCTTCATCTTTCTCCTCGAGACGCTCCGGACGGTCGCCTTCGGGAGCTGGGGGGTGGCCATCGTGCTCCTCACTCTCCTGGTCAAGCTCTGCCTCCATCCGATCAACAAGCGCTCCCAGCGGTCCATGATGCGCTTCCAGAAGAAGATGCAGAAGATCAAGCCGCAGATGGAGGAGATCAAGCAGAAGTTCGGCGGCGACCGCATGGCGATGAACCGGGAGACGCAGAAGCTCTGGAAGGAGCACGGCATCAACCCCGCCCATCAGATGGCGGGCTGCCTCATCATCTTCCTGCAGCTTCCCATCTGGATCGGTCTCTACGTCACGCTGCAGTACGCGCTGGGGCTCCGGCAGTCGTCCTTTCTCTACATCAGCGATCTGACGCAGCCGGACACCCTCTTCTCCTGGGGGACGAAGATCCCCATGCTCGGCGCGAGCTTCAACCTGCTGCCTCTCCTCTACGTCATCCTGACCGTGCTCAACCAGCGGATGCAGCCGAAGCCCGAAGATCCCCAGATGCGGGCGCAGTACCACACGATGACGTTCATGATGGTCTTCTTCGGCGTGATCTTTTACCAGTTCCCGGCCGCGTTCATGCTCTACATCATGACGAGCGCCGGCCTGGGGATCGTCGAGAGCAAGATCATCAAGGCCCAGCTCAAGGCCGAGGACGGTGAGCAGGGGAGCGCCCCGGCGGGCGGAGATGCCCCGGCGGGCCCGGCAGCCTATCCCGGTCGCAGCCGCGCCGCGGGCAAGGGCGGCGATGCGCCGAGTCCCTACGCGTCGCGCAAGGCCAGGAAGCGCGGCAAGCGGCGCTGAGCCCCCTTGCCGCCGGTCGGAAACCCTTGATCGACACTCACGACACCATCGTGGCGGTCGCCACGGCCCCCGGGCGAGGGAGCCGCGCGATGCTCCGGCTGTCCGGACCGGCGTCGCTCGAGATCGTACGGACCCTGGC
>JAFGKN010000740.1 GCA_016928605.1 Planctomycetota bacterium
GGCGCGCCGATCACCTCGAAGGGCGTCGTCGTGCCCCGCCCCTCGGAAAGCTCGGTCCCCTCCGCGAGCACCATGCCCGGATAGAGGAGCACGCCCTCCAATCGCGGCAGGTTGGGCGAGGGCGGCACCCACGCGCGTCCCGTCTCCGCGAACGTCATCTCCCGCCGCCAGCCTTCCATCGCCACCACCGACACGTCCGCGCCACAGCCGAGACGCCGGTTCAGGTAGAGCGCCATCTCCCCCACCGTCAGCCCGTGCGCCATCGGGATCGGCGCCCGCCCCACGAAGCTCGCGAAGGCCATGTCGAGCCGCCTTCCCTCCACGCGCCGTCCGCCGAGCGGGTTCGGACGGTCAAGGACGACGACGGGAATCGAGCGGCGGCCGCACGCCTCGAGGCAGTGCGACAACGTCCAGATGAACGTGTAAACGCGCGTGCCGACGTCCTGCAGGTCGACGACGAGGCAGTCGACGCCGTCGAGCATCTCGGCGGTGGGCTCGCGGGTCTCGCCGTAGAGGCTGTGGATGGGGAGGCCGCGGCGAGGCTCCACGCCGTGAGGCGTCTCGATCATGTTGTCCTGCTCGGTGCTCCAGAGACCGTGCTGCGGGGAGAAGAGCGCCGCGAGCCGGCCGGGGAGCGCGTCGGCGAGGAGATCGTGCGACCAGCGGAACCGCGCGTCGACGGAGGCCTGGTTCATCAACAGGCCGAGGCGGGCGCTCCTCAGGATCCGCGGCGGATCGGCGAGGCAGCGCTCGAGCCCCAGGAGGATCCGTGAGTGGTGCATCGGTCTGGATGGCATGGAACGAGCGAGCATGACGGCCGCGTCCGCCCGAAAGCGCGGGGCGGCTCCTGGAAACGTAGTCGAAACGGCGCGTCTTGGCAAGGCGTCCGAGCGCTGGCCGCGAGGAGGTTTCTGCCGGCTTCGTGAGCCCGAGGCCGCGCCGGAGCCGGGCCCGCGGCGAACCCCATCGATGAAGGAGACGCCTCCGATCTCGACGACGTCGCTTACTGGACACAGGCGCGGTACTCGAGGCAGCTCAGCCCATCGGCGGTGCGGTCCCAGCCGCAGCTTTCGAGCGGATCCTGAACCGCGCTCACTCCCAGGAAGAGGTGGCGCAGGATGTTGATGGCATCTGAGATGTCCAGCTCGCCGTCGTCGTTGACATCGGCCGTGTCCTGGCAGGATGGGACTGCCCCTCCTCGAAACTCGTGATCGAGCAGCGAGATCACATCGGAGAGATCGACCGCTCCGTCCGCGGTGACGTCGCCTCGCCGGAAGAGATCCATCCAGACCGGGACGTCCTGAGCCGTCCAGGCGGCGGCGACCTGCCGCGCGTCTGGCGAACGGGGGTGGTAGACGAGGGGCTCGAGGGTGAACACTCCACTCAGCGCCTCGTAGATCGTACGCGATTCCTCCTCGGTGAGCAGCTCGCCGATGTCGGAGCCTGAGTCCACCAGCACGTCGAATCCGTACGCGTGACCGTACCGGCTCCGCAAGCGGTAGAGCTGTCCTGCGTAGTACTGGCGACTGGCGCGACGCGCCACGAGGAGGTTGTACTCCTCCTGCGTCAACGAGGGGAAAGCTTCGGGGAAAGTCGCGGTGAGAAACTCGCGCTGCGAGGCATGCTGCGAGATGTTCTCGACGAGGGCCGGCAACGGAGCATCCGCCACCGGCAGCAAGAACCGCGTCTCGCGATCCACGCCGATGTCGAGTCCCGTCGGCAGAGAGACGCGGTGATAGTCCAGCTCGGTGCAGATGCCCTCCAGGTAGGCAGGAGGCGGCTCGGGCGCCGTGGTCTCGTTGAGAAAGAGGGTGAAGTCATACGACGAGTGATTGGCGCTCAGCAGATCCGAGTCGCCATCTCCATCGATATCGCCGGCTATGGCGTAGCGGGGATTCTGCCCGACACGGTAGGTCAGGGAAGGCGCAAAGACGCCCGGCTCCACGGAGAGGAGGATGGAGACCGAAGCGTCGAGCTCATCGGCCGCCACCAGATCGGGGAAGCCGTCGCGGTTCAGCTCGCAGGCGATGACCGAGCGCGGCCGCCGGCCGAGGCCGATGGGCTCCTGGGGATCGAATCTCCCCTGCCCGTCGTTGAGGAAGACTCCCAGGCTCGACTCGCTCTCGAAGGCGACGACCAGATCGAGATCGAGATCGGCATCGATGTCGGCAGCCATGACGTAACGCGGCGTTTCGATATCGAGATCGATGGGATCCTCGAACGTGCCGTAGCCCTCGTTGAAGAGCACGGACAGCGTGGACGAGAACGAACTCACCACGGCGATGTCGATGTCGTCATCGCCGTCGAAGTCTCCCAGCGCCGCGCCCACCGGGTAGTTGCCGACCTCGATCGCCACTTCCGGCGCGAACGTCGCGTCGCCGAGGTTGAAGAAGATGCCGATCGTGTCATCGGCCCGGCTGACGCTGACGAGATCCTGGTGGTCATCGCCGTCGATGTCGCCAGCGACGAGAAAGGCCGGCTGCTCGCCCACCGGATAGACCTCCTCGCTCTGGACGAACGTCCCGTCGCCCTGATTCAGGAGGATCACCAGGTTGTCCGTGATCTCATCGTTGGCCGCGACGTCGAAGCTCCCGTCGCCGTCGAAGTCGACGCTGACCATGGTGATGATCTCTGCAGCGCCATCCAGCTCGTAGCGCGTGCCCTCGGCGAACCCGCCGCCTCCGTCGTTGGTGATCACCATCACCAGGGTCTCTCCGTCCATGGTGATGATGTCGAGGTCGCCGTCGTGATCGACGTCTCGCAGCAGGGAGACGTGAGGCTCGAATCGATCGCTCAGCTCGA
>JAFGKN010000741.1 GCA_016928605.1 Planctomycetota bacterium
GGCAGCCACATGCGCAACTTCTTCGAGTGCGTGAGGACGCGCGAGCAGCCGATCTCCGATGTCTACTCCCATCACCGGGCGCTGACGACGTGCCATCTGGCCAACATCTGCATCCGCCTGGGCCGGCCTATCCGGTGGGATCCCGAGACGGAGCAGATCTCCGGCGACGACGAGGCCTCCGGCTGGCTGAAGCGCCCGCGGCGCAAGGGATACGAGATCAGCCCCCTCTGAGTCCCTGCGCGCACCGCCAGCCTGTCGCCGGCACCGCAGCGGCCAGGCGGCCGCGCGATCGCTGGCGCCCCCGGCGCTACCTCCGCTTCCAGCGCGCGAGCATCGCCCTCGCCTCCGGCACGCCCATCGCCCAGGCGGCGGCGAAGAAGATCGCCGCGCCCGCCGGGATCACGAGCGCGAGCTTGACCGCCAGCGCGAGCTTCCCCTCGGCGAGGTCGAGCCAGAGGGCGGCGGCCGAGGCCACGGCGGCTCCCATGATCGCCGACGGGAGCAGGCTCTCGACGAGCGGCCGGAGCACGGCACGCCAACCGAGCCCGTCGCCGACGCGGCCGCGGAACGCCCGCGCGAGGAGGGCGGCCTGGACGAGGACGGAGATGCTCGAGGCGAGGGCGATCCCCGCATGCGCCAGGGGGCCCTCGGAGAGGATCCAGGCGAGCGACAGGTTCACGAGCAGGCTCCAGCCCGCCACGCGGACCGGCGTCTTGACATCCTTGATCGCGTAGAAGGCGTTGACGAGCACGCGGCTGATGCCCACGAAGCAGAGGCCCGGCACGTGGCACTGGAAGGCGAAGGCGGTCAGATCCAGGCTCCGCCTGCTGAACTCGCCGCTCTGGAGCAGGAGCGAGATGACGGGCTCCCGCAGGAGATAGAGCCCCACGCTGCTGGGGACCGTGATGAAGACGACCCACCGGTGGACTTCCAGGAACGTCGCGCGGAAGCCGTCGAGGTCGTCGTCGGCCGCCTGGCGGGAGAGCGACGTGAGGCTCACGGTGCTCAGTGCGAAGACGAAGACGCCCAGCACCACCTCCATGAGCCGGGCCGAGAAGCTGAGCGCCGAGACGGAGCCGCCTTCCAGCCGGCCGGCGATCAGCGTGCTGAGAAGCACGTTGATCTGGTAGATGCCCGCACCGAAGATCGCCGGGCCGAAGAGCCGCATCACTCTGCGGATGCCCTCGTCGCCGAAGTGCCAGCGCGGCCGCAGCCGGATGCCGATCCTCCAGCTCAGGGGCAGCACGAGCACGAGCTGGAGGACCCCTCCCAGCAGAACGGACCCCGCGAGCACGAAGACCCTCTCCTCGGGCGCGACGAGGGGGGCCAGCCCCCAGCCGCAGATCACGAAGGACAGGTTGAGGAGGAGCGGCGCCGCCGATGGGACGGCGAAGTACTTGCGCGCGTTGAGCAGCCCCTGGAGGGCGGCCGCGAGCCCCACGAAGAGGAGGTACCAGAAGAGGATGCTCGTCAGCTGCGCCGTGAGCCGGGTCTTCGAGGCCTCCGCGAACGAGCCCCACTGGAAGGCGACCGTGACGAACCAGCCTCCCAGAAGGACGCCGGCGAGGGTCGCGGCGAGGACGAGGAGCGTCCAGAGGGTGAGGAACGTCTCGGCGAAGACCTTCTGCTCCCGCGGACTTTTTCTCTTCGCGTACTCCGAGAAGATCGGCACGAGAGCGCTCGAGATCGCGCCCTCGCCCACCAGCCGCCGCAGCACGTTCGGGAGCATGAAGGCGACCTGGAAGGCGTCGGCCGCGAGCCCGGTCCCGAGGAAGTGGGCGCGCGTCGTCTCCCGCAGGAGGCCGGTGAGGCGGCTCAGCAGCGTCACGAGCCCGACCCACGCGGCGCTGCGGTAGCTCGGCCGCTCGCTCTCGCCCCCAGAGGACTCCGCGTCGCTCGTGCCTGGAGCCTCGGGCCGGGCGCCGCGGTCGATCGAGCTCGGGCCCGCGGGGCTCTCGCCGCTTGCGGGCTCCGCCTCGCTCGCGCTCCCGCGGGGGGCATCCTCGCCGGCTGGCTCGGGAGTGGATCGCGGCTCTCCGGTCACGACGGATCCCCGCAGCGCGGCGGGGCAGCGGTCCCACCACCGATCTCGCGGATCGACCGGAAGAGTTCGCCGAGCTTGCGGGGATCCTTCACGCCGGGCTGCAGCTCGACCCCGCTCGAGACGTCGACGGCCTCCGGCTCGACGGCGCGGAGAGCGTCGGCGATGTTCGCCGGGCTCAACCCGCCGGCGAGGATCACAGGCCGGCGCTTCTGCACGGCCCGCGCGATCTCCCAGTCGAACGTCGCGCCCGTGCCTCCCGGCCGGCTGGGGTGGTACGCGTCGAGCAGGATGCGCCGGCAGCAGCCGTAAGCGTCGACCGCGGCGGGGTCGAAGCCCTCCCGGACGCGGAACGCCTTCCACACCTCGGGCGCCTCCACCGCCGCGGCGTACTCCGGCGACTCGTCGCCGTGGAGCTGGACGGCGTCGAGCCCCACCTCCGCGACCACGGCGTTCAGCCGGTCGAGCGGCCAGTCGACGAAGACCCCGGCGAGCAGCACGCCCCCTCCGAGCCGCTCCGCCACCCGGCCCGCTTCCTCCGGCTCGATGAACCGGGGGGACGGGCGGTGGAAGACGAAGCCGACCGCCCAGGCGCCCAGGTCGGCGCAGAGCCGGGCGTCGCCCACGGTCTGGAGCCCGCAGATCTTCACGAGGGTCATGGCGCCCTCCGGCGGGCCACGCGCAGCGCGGCGAGGGTCATGGCTCCCCCCGGCTGGCCGCGATCAGCCCGGCGAGCGCCGCTCCGGGATCTTCCGCCCGCATCAGACTCTCTCCGATGAGGAAGGCGCTGACGCCCCACCCGCGCATCACCGAGATGTCCTCCGCCCGCAGCATCCCGCTCTCGCTCACGACGATCGCGCCGGCGGGTGCCTTCGGAAGAAGCCGGCGCGTCGTCTCGAGGTCCACCTCGAAGGTCTTGAGGTTCCGGTTGTTGATGCCCACGAGCCGCGGTCCGAGCCTCGCCACGCGGCGAAGCTCCTCCCGGTCGTGGACCTCGTAGAGGACATCCATGCCGAGGTCGCCCGCCAGCTCGCCCAGGTCCTCCAGCTCTCCGTCCTTCAGGATCGCGGCGATGAGGAGCACGGCGTCGGCGCCCGCGGCCCTCGCCTCCCACACCTGGTAGGCGTCGATGGTGAAGTCCTTGCGCAGGACGGGCACGGAGACTCGCGACGCGATCGCCTCGAGGTCCTCCAGCCGTCCCTGGAAGAACTCCCTGTCGGTGAGCACGGAGATGGCGGCGGCCCCGCCCTCCTGGTAGGCGAGCGCGATGCCGGCCGCGTCGACGTCCGCGCGGATCACCCCCTTCGACGGCGACGCGCGCTTCACCTCCGCGATGATGCGCGGCTGCGGGCGATCGGCGGAGAGCGCGCCGGCGAGGCTCCGCGCGGGCGGCGCGTCGAAGGCGATGCTCTCGAGCCCCTCGAGCGGAGCTCTGTCCCTCGCGAGCCGGATCTCCTGGCGCTTGACGTTCACGATGCGATCGAGGATCGTCATGAGCCCTCCCTCAGCCTCGCGACGATCTCTCCGGCCCGCCCGCTGTCGATCGCCTCGGCGGCCAGCTCCGCGCCCGCTCTCAGGTCGGCGGCGGCGCCCGCCACGACAAGCGCGCCGGCCGCGTTGAGGAGCACGGAATCCCGGTGGGCCCCCTTCTCGCCGCCGAGGACCCCCTCCAGGATGCGGGCGTTGCGCGGAGCGTCGCCGCCGGCGATCTCCGCGAGGCCATGCCGCGGCAGCCC
>JAFGKN010000138.1 GCA_016928605.1 Planctomycetota bacterium
GCGCTCGCGCAGGACCTCCGGAGGTTCGCGCGCGGCGATCCCATCGAGGCGCGGCCGCAGTCGCCGCTCGAGAGGCTCGCGCGCCGCGCGAGGCGACACGCCGTCAAGCTCGGAGTCCTGCTCCTCGCGCTGATCCTCCTCGCCGTCAGCGGTCTGCTGCTTCACCAGTACCGCATCAACCAGGCCGAAGCGAAGGCCGCCGAGGAAAGGGCGGCCATCGATGAGTACCGCCGGGCGGTCACTCTCGCGGTCTCGCGGATCCAGGTCGGCGAGATGGGCATCCACGTGACCGAGAGCCGCGAGAGCGGGATGGATCCGAACGGCCTCTTCCCGGCGATGCGGCTCGAGTCGCTCGTCGGGGAGCGGACACGCGAACCGCTGGATGCAGCCGTCGCCGAGCTGGAGGCGGCGATCGCCCACCTCCCCGCGGGAACCGACGGTCACGAGGCGCTCTATCACCTGGCGCGAGCCCTGAAACTCCGCGGCGACCTCGAGGAGGCCGCCGAGAAGCTCGATGAGCTGAAGAGGGTGCGCCCTCGTTTCGTCGCCGCCACGATCCTTCGGGCCGAGATCGAGCGGCGACTCGGACGCGAGGAGGAAGCGGCGTCGCTCGAGGAAGCGGCCGTGACGGAGGCTCTCGTCTCGGACGCTCCGTGGGTGCGGTTCTGGCTCGAGGCGCGCCGGGCCGAGCGCGACCGGCGGTGGCCGGATGCGGTGAAGGCGTACGGGCACCTGATGGACTCGACCGGCGCGGGGAAGCCGCCCTACGAGGGATTCGGACTCGAGTCCCGCCTGCGGCGAGGGCTCGCCCACCTCGAGGCCGGCGAGCTGGCCGCCGCGGCGGCCGATTTCGCCGTCGCCCGCCACGACTGGCCCGACGCCATCGAGCCCCGGCTGCTCCTCGGACGAACACTCCACGTGCAAGGATCGAAGGAGGAGGCGAAGCGGATCTTCCAGGAGCTCTACGAGTCCCAGCCGCCCGATCAGCGGGACCTCGCCGTCGTCTGGGTGATCCTGACCTACTCCTACGAGGACGAGTGGGCGGATGCCCTCGAGTGGGCGGAGAAGCTGAGTCAGGAAATCCACCGCGAGCGGGTCCGCGGCTTCTACCTCTCCGGCCTCAACCGGCCTGAGGAGGCGGAGAAGGTCGCGCGGGAGATCATCGCCAAGCGTCCCGATGACGCGATCGCCCACCACGTGCTCGCGCTCTCGCTCAGGGCGCAGAAGGAGTTTGAAGCCGCGATCGAGAGCTGCGAGAAGTCCATCTCGCTCGACCCGGAGAACTTCGCCTCGCACGCGACCCTGGCGCGCATCATCGAAGAGACGGGGCATCCCCGGGAGTCCATCGAGCACCTGCGCAGGGCGATGGAGCTCGAGCCCCGCAGCGCTCTCGTCCTCTCCAACCTCGGCTCGATGCTCGTCCGGATGGCGAGGGACGAGGAGGAACGCGACGAGGGCGAGAAGCTCCTCCTCGAGAGCTACAACATCCGTCCCACCGCCGTCGCCTGCACCTTCCTGGCGGTACTGCTCGAGCTGAAGAAGCCCCCCGGCTTCGCGCAGCGGAAGGTCGAGCTCCTCGAGGAGGCCATCGAGCTCGGCCCCAATTACTGGATCGCCTGGTACCAGCTCGGACTGGAGCTGTGCCTGCGGCAGGGCAACACGTTCGACGGCATCGAGAAGCTGCTTCGCGCCGCGGTCCTGAGGCCTCAGGCGCATCAGATCCACCAGAGCCTCGGATACGCCTACGAGCGGCTGGGACTGCGTGACGACGCCATCGACCACTACAACCAGGCCGCCGAGCTGGTCCACCAGGAGGGCATCGACGAGGCGATCCAACTCTCGGGCATCGTCCGCCTGGGAAGCGCTCTGGCCCGGGAGAGCGACATCCCCGAGGTCCGCGAGCGAGGGATCGCGCTCCTCAAGGAGGCCGCGGAGGATCCACGCTGCGAGAAGATGTCGCCGGTGCTCTTGGAGTACGCGACGGCGCTTCTCGATAACCACAAGGACGAGGAGGCGCTCGAGGCCGTGCAGCGCGCGCGGGAGGTCGATCCGCGCCATCCGCTGACGCTCGTGAACCTCGCCGTCTGTCACGGGCGGCTCGGGAAGCCGGAGGAGGCGCTCGGCGAGCTCCTCGCCGCGTTCGAGCTCGGTCGCGGCCAGTACTTTCCAAACATCGCGGAGTACACCATCCGGCTGTTTCAAGAGCATCGCAACGCCGAGTTCGGAGAGGCTCTCGAGAGGCTGAGACAAGGGCTCGAGGTCGAGATGGCCAGGGGAACCGTTGAGGCCGGCGCCGCCTGGAACCTATGGGTCATGATCCAGCTCTGGCTCGAGCGCCTGTCGATCGAGGAGGTCCTCGCGGCCGTCGACGAGCTGGCCGCCAGGGCGCCGGCCGATACCGGGGACGAGCTCAAGGCCTGCGCGGCGGATGTCCGCTGGGCGCTCGAGCGCATCAAAGAAGATGGCGCGATTCGCATCAACTGCGGCGGCGACGCGCATCGCGACTCGGGGGCGGGCGGCGTCGCCTGGGGCAAGGACCGCTTCGCGCAGAGCGGGTCGGAGGTCGATCTGCGGGAGATAGCGAACGAGAAGAACTACTACCTTCCGCCCATCGCAGCATGTGATGACCAGACCATCTACCTGACACAGAGATGCTTCGGCGGCGATGCGGCGATCCGCGGATACCGCGTGCCCGTCCCGCCCGGGGACTACCGGGTGACGCTCCACTTCGTCGAGATGACCCCCGTGCCGACGCTGGGCCTCGTCTTCGGGATCCAGCTCGAGGGCGAGATGGTCGCGGAGCGCTTCAAGCCCCAGCGAGGAGGGGTGGCCGCCGCGGTCCGGGAGACGTTCGAGGTGAAGGGCGCGGACGCGCTGCTCGAGATCTTCTTCAAGCCGGTGCGGGGAAGCCCGCAGGTGTGCGCGATCGAGATCGAGAGGGTGGCGCCGACCGACAACCGGTGACGGTGAGAGCCGTAAGTCCTTGCCTTGCAAGTCCTCACCCGGACCCGGCTCGATTCCCCCCCACCCGACCCAGGTTGAGTCCCGAGACAGTCCCAGGTTGATTTCGCCTGCTGCGAATCAACCTGGGTCGGGTTTCCCCTGGGTCGGGTCTCCCGGGGCTCAGGCCCCGCGAATCAACCTGGGTCGGGTTTCCCC
>JAFGKN010000742.1 GCA_016928605.1 Planctomycetota bacterium
GGCCCTTTTCTGGAGGATCCATCATGGAGTCGAAGAGGGGTTTCCGGTCTGCTGGCTCGCTCGGCCGCGGCGCCAGCCGCTTCATCCGGTTTGTGCTGCTCGCGCTCCTGCTCCTGGCGTCCATCCCGCTGGCGGCGCAGTCCCGCTGGAAGCCGGCGACAGGGCAGGCGAACAAGGGGGACTGTGACGCCGCCTCGACGAGCGCGGCCGGGCCGGACAAGGCGGCCGATGCCCTCGAGGCCAAGGGGCTGGTGGGAAGGGCGGCGGTTCTCGCTCACCCGAAGGCGCCGAAGGGAGACGAGAAGACTCTCTGCGACGACTGCGTGGTCGGGACGATCGCCTGCGGCGAGACGGTCACGGGCACGCTTCAGGCCGGCGACTGCGACCTGGGCGACGGCACCTACGTGGATGTCTACCGCCTCGAGCTGGCGGAGGCGCAGCGGGTTGCGATCCATCTCACCTCGCCAGATTTCGACACGTTCCTGGTCGTGGAGGACACCGTCTGCCTGCCCCCCGACGCCTGGGCAGTGAATGATGACTGTCCGGGAGGCGGCCTGAACTCCTGCGCGACGGTGGACCTCCCCGCCGGTACGTACTTCATCCTCGCGAACAGCTACTCGGCCGCCGCGACCGGGATGTACACCCTCCAGTTGAGCTGCGAAGAGGCCGTCTCCCTCTGCGAAGACTGCGTCGCCGGCGAGATCGCCTGCGGCGAGACGATCACGGGCACGCTAGATGCCGGCGACTGCGACCTGGGCGACGGTTCCTACGTGGACGTCTATCGCCTCGAGCTCGCGGACGCGCGGCGGGTCTCCATCAACCTCTCCTCGGCGGCCTTCGATACGTACCTGATCGTCACGGATACGGTCTGCACGAGCGCCGTCGCGAGCAACGATGACTGTCCGGGAGGGGGATTGAACTCCTGCCTTACCGTGAACCTCCCCGCCGGTACGTACTTCATCCTCGCGAACAGCTACTCGGGCGGCGAGACGGGGACGTACACCGTGCAGGTGGGCTGCGGGGAGATCGTCTCTCTCTGTGACGACTGCGTGGCCGGGACGATCGCCTGCGGCCAGGCGGTCACCGGCGCCCTCGAGGCCGGCGACTGCGATCCGGGGGACGGCACCTACGTGGACGTCTACCGCTTCGATCAGACCGCGGACCAGCAGGTCTCGATCAGCCTCACGTCGGCGGACTTCGACACGTACCTGATCGTCGAGGACGCGGCCTGTGCGACTACTGACGGCGTCGTCGCGTACAACGATGACTGCGGGGACTCGCTCGACTCCTGCCTCACCGTGAGCCTGCCGGCGGGCACGTGGTTCATCTTCGCCAACAGCTACGGGGATGGCGAGACGGGCGCCTACCAGCTCGAGCTGACCTGGTGCGGCTGCCGGCCGGAGCCGGCGGCTCCCGCGGCTCCCTCGCCGGTCCACGGGGCGAGCCGCGTTCCGCTCGACGCGGTCCTCGCCTGGAACGGAGCGGTTCCTCCCGCCGGCGGGGAGGCCGGCGCCCGGCCCAAGATCCTCTACGGAGCGGATGACCGGCTCGACGAGTACCAGATCGGCGATCCCGAGCTTCTCGAGGCCGGCGACTCGACCTGCGCCCTGGTCTCGAGGTCCGCCCTCCAGGACAACGGCGATGGCACCTACTCGCTCCCGCCGCTCACCTTCGGGGCCGATTACCTGAACTGGGTCGGCCGGCCGCTCTGCGGCGACGAGCCGTTCCGCGACCAGCCCATCCCGGCGTTCTGCACCGGCTTCCTG
The DNA here is from genome assembly GCA_016928605.1 of Planctomycetota bacterium. Classification (GTDB taxonomy): domain Bacteria; phylum Planctomycetota; class UBA8108; order UBA8108; family UBA8108; genus JAFGKN01. Next base: position 1,767 of record JAFGKN010000742.1, read on the forward strand.
GTGGCGCCCGACGTCGTCGCGACCGCCGGCCACTGCGTGGGCGCCGGCGACTGCGGCAGCGTCGCGTTCGTGTTCGGCTTCGTGATGGAAGATGCCGCCACCGCGGTCCTGCGGGTGGATGCGTCGCAGGTCTACTTCTGCAGCGGCCTCATAGCCAGCGAGGTAGCCGCTGCCGACTGGGGGCTGATCGCACTCGACCGGCCGGTGCCCGATCACGCGCCCCTCAGGGTGCGCACGAGCGGAATCATCGCCGACGGCCAGAACGTCACCGTGATCGGCCATCCCCTGGGCCTTCCCCGCAAGTACGCGGGCGGACCGAGCACGACCGTCCGGGAAAACGGCAACCCCTTCTACTTCCAGGCCAACCTCGACACCTACGGGGGCAACTCCGGCTCCGCCGTGCTCGACGCCGAGACTCTCCAGGTGGAGGGGATCCTGGTGCGCGGCAATGTTCCGGACTTCGTCGAGGATGGAGGATGCGACCGCTCGAGAGTCTGCCCCGACGATGGATGTCCGACGTGGGAGGAGGCGACGCGGGCGACGGCCTTCAGCGGCATGCTCCCCTCGTACTCGGTCTACCTCGGCACGACGCCCGGCGGGCTGGCGCTCGCCGCCTCGGACCTCGTGGTCTCCTCGTACCGGCCGGAGTCCCTGCAGGCGGACACGCAGTACTACTGGAAGGTCGTCTGCTCGACCACCTGCGGCTCGGCCGAGGGGCCGGTCTGGACCTTCAGTACCGGCGAGAGCGCCGGAGGGGTCGTCCCCGGCGACTGCAACCACGACGGCGGCCTCAACATCTCGGATGCGGTCTGTGTTTTCAGGTACCTCTTCCTCGGAAGCGGGAATCCTCTGCCCTGCGGCGACGGGACCCGCGACGATCCGGCCAACCTGAGCCTGCTCGACTGGCAGCCCGACGGGCAGATCAACCTGTCCGATGGCATCGGCCTCCTCCTGTATCTCTTCCAGGCGGGCGCGCCGCATTGCCTGGCCGCCGCGAGCGGCGAGACGCCGTGCTGCCTTCCGATCGCGGGCTGTCCGCCGACCTGCGGCGGTTGACAGCGAGAGCGGTCTTCAGCGCGCGGTGAAGGCGTGAACCGTCACCTGCACTCCGGCTGCGTCACGCACGGGAGCCCGAGGTTCACCGGCTCCACTCCGCAGTCCGGGAAGGGAGCCGGCGGCGGCGAGCCTCCCAGGAAGAGGAAGCTGAGCAGATAGATGCCGTCGCTGATGTCCACCCTCGCATCGGCGTTGACGTCGGCGGCGCTCATGCACTCCGGCGTCCGCCCGCCGAGGAAGAGGTAGTTGAAGATGAAGATGCCGTCGCTGATGTCCCTGGTGCCGCTGCCATCGCTGTCCCCGCGGCGGAAGAGGGCCGGAGCCGGGCCGGTGGAGCACGCCACGCGGTGCGAGCTCGAGGCGCCTAGCCGGCCGCGGACCGCATAGTCGACGGACTTGCCCTCGAGCTCCTCGCGGTACTGGTCGACGTAGACCTTCGTTCCGCCGGGGAGGGCCGCTCGCATCTCGCCGCCACGGTAGACGAGGATCTCGTCGTAGATGATCGGGCTCTCCCAGGTGACCTGCATGCCGGCGCGCCCGCGGCCGCCCGGCAGAAGCACCTCCTCGCAGATGACGCTGGCGGGCGGAGGCGCGCCGAAGAAGCACTCCCACCAGTCGTTGGATGGATCGCGGTCCCCGTGGTTCGGATCGATCTCCACCCGCAGGCGGACCGGGTCGTGCGGCATCTCCAGCGGCAGCTCGATCTCAACGTTCTCGCCCGGCTGCATCTCAGGAAGGGCGTCTCTCGCCACCTCGCGCGCCAGGTGCTCGACGTCGTCGATGAAGACGATGCGGATGCCGACGAGGCTCGCCTCGGTGGTGGGGTGGATGGCGCTCCCGGCGAGGCCCTTGTTCTCGATCTTGATCCTCGCGGTCACGGAGGAGCCCGGCGCGGCGAACTGATGCGAGAGATGGCAGTCGGCGATCGCCAGATCGGGCGCGAGCTCGAAGCTCGTGTGCTCGAAGAATGCATTATCGAGCGATCTTTTGAAGCCGCGCTCCTTGAACGCCTGGAGGGACGAAGACCCGCAGTTGAGGTGAATCGCGTGGACTGAGCCGCCGCCGGCCGAGAACGCCATGTTGGTCTGGATCACGCCCTCGGGGAGCATGTTGACGGGCTCGGTCGGCTGAGTCATTCCCTGGCCGATCACGGAGAGCATCCAGCCCCCAGAGCTCTCCTTCGATCCGAGGTAGCCCGAGCGCATCCAGTGGATCACGGCCTCCGGCTCGCGCACCTTCCAGGGCCGGGGATCCTGCGCGAGCGGCGGCTGGGGCAAGTCGATCGCGGTCCACTCGCCGTACTGCATCAAGCGGCACGTCTGGTGGATCAGCTCGGGCGGGCCGAAGACTCCGCCCTCGAGGCGCGAGATGTAGACGAAGCGGCTGCCTCCGCCGATGCCGGAGTTGGAGGTCACCGCATCGGGCGCGACGGCGGTGAACGCGAGCAGTCCGTCGTGGCTCGCCTTCAGTGCGATCGACGGCTGGAGCATTCCGGGCGTGTCGTCGGGATCCACGTCGCCGCTGAAGACGGGCTGCGGGGTCGACCAGGCGTCGGCCGCGCGGTTCCAGACCGCGTAGTAGAGGTTGCGGCCGAGGTTCGAGTCGATGAGGTTGATGTGCGCCGGATCGTGGACCCAGACGCAGTAGGCGATCTCGCCGTCGGGTGAGAGGGCGAGCGAGGGCTCGATGTTGATGCAGGGACCCGGCGGAGAGATCCGCCTCTTGGCATCGATCGGCCCCTCGTGCGTGGCCCGCCGCGCGTAGATCGCCGTCTGCTCCATCTGCGGCCGGATGTTTGGCACCTCGACATCGCACCAGAAGCCCCGGGCGATGCTGCCGGTGGTCGTTCCCGGCACGCACTCTCCCGGCTCCACATCGGCCATGTTCCTGCGGACCGTCGTCGTGCCGTCGGGGATCAGCATCGCGGGCGTTTCGTAGCGGACCCAGGCCACCAGGGCGTCGCCGTGAGCCAGCGAGCCGGCGATCGACGATCGGCCGTCCGCCGTGTAGTCCTCGTCGCCGGGCTCGTCGGAGACGGCGAACTGGGGATACGTCATACCCCCCATCTGCCAGGTCTGAATCGAGTCCTTGTAGACCGGCGAGATGATGATGTCGGCCCGGCGGGAGACCTCGTTGCGCAGCGAGAGGTCGTTTTCGAGGAGGATCCGCCGCGCCCCGGTGTCCTCCGGCAGGTTGAGGTCGATCGTGCTGGCCAGGCGCGTCCAGGAGACCAGAGCGATCTCGGCCTGGGCGGCGCCCGCGATGAAGCTGGCGTCCGCATCGCGGTACAGCAATCTGCCGCCCGAGCCGGGAATCCCTCCGGAGTTCATGTCTCCGATGAAGATGTACCCCTCGTTGTCTCCCGTGGAGTACGTCCCGATGGTCGTTCCATCGGGGTGCGTCGAGAGCGCCGGAGCGCTGATGACCTGCAGGATGTGGGTGGCCGGAATCGGATCGTCCTTGGAGCTGTCGAGGCCTTCCCCTTCCCCCTTCGCCCCGCAGGGACGGTTCTCCGGGCAGACGAGCTGGACTCCCTCGGGGTTGTCGCAGGTGTAGAGCCTCGGGCATCTCCCCGTCTCGGGGATCAGCGGAAGCCCTTCGAAGATCGGGACCTCCCAGCCGACGCAGATCTCCACGAGCAGAAGGTCGACACACCCCTTGAAGAACATGTAGAGGTTGAGCACGGCCCCGATGTAGAAGTTCGCGAAGAGGTCCGCGTCATAGGTCGCCACGTCGGTGTCGAACTCGAAGACCGCCTCGGGGATGAGGCCGATCGAGATGTTGATGATGCCGCCGAGGATGTCGGCGCGGACCTCGCACGGGATCTGGATCGCCACGTTCGAGAGGAGCTGGAAGTGGGACTCCACCCGCGCGCCGCTCTCGACGAAGGGCCGCACGAAGACGGAGATGTAGGACTGGACGCAGTACTCGAGGCCCAGGCCGATCGAGGCCCAGATCGTCACCGGAACGGGGCCGATGGTGCCCGTGTAGATGACGGCGTTCAGGATCTGCTCCCTGAACGAGCCGGAGACGATGACGTCGTGCGAGCACCACTTGTAGATGTAGTCGGTCAGGCCGCCGCCGCCGCCCTCGCCCTTGCCTCCCTCGAAGGAGCCCTGGAGGTTCAGGGGAGCGGAGTTGACCTGGTTCGACATCACCTCGCCCGATGAAGTCCCCGTGCCGGTTTCGGGAAGCCACTGGCCGCCGGTCATCTGGAAGCGGGAGGTGAAGCCGGCACCGACGTCGTTCGACTTGGAGGGGACCTCGGCGAGGCCCATCATGTCGAACGATTCGGACTGGGGGGCGGGGAAGCCGGTCTCCGTCTCCTCGGCCGACTTGGCGACGAAGTGGTAGGAGGCGTCTTCCTCGTTGAAGTTCCCCGACCAGAAGCTCGTGTCGAGCACCCTGGGCGAGTTGATGAAGTTCATCGGCTGCTCATGCACATCCGCCCACTGGTCGGAGCCGCTCCTGGCCTTCGCCTGGAGGTACACGTGAACCCAGTCGAAGGTCGACGGGATCCTGGGAATCGTCGCCAGGTCATCGACCACGACCTCGTAGTACTTCGGTCCGCTCGACGTGTTCGGGCTGAGGTCGATCACCCGCGGGATGTAGAGCTCGTGACGGTTGGCCGGCTGGATGCCCTGGTCATCCTCCTGCGGCGTGTTCCACGCGAGGCGGAGCAGGATGTCGCTCGCCGCCGGATCGCACTCGTCGGTGAAGGGGGCATCGCAGTTCATGGGGCAGCAGGGCGGCTGGACGCAGGAGTCCGCCCCGCATCCCGGCACCACGAGCACCCGGATCTCGAGCGGGCGCTGGCCCTCGAACCGGCCCGGGCCGGCGGGCCGCGCGGAGCCGGCGAGCCCCAGCACGGCGTAGATGCCGGCGGGGTCCGGCGTCGGGAAGACGAAGTCGTAGGGCCTCGTCGGGCAGTCGAGGCCGGAGGGCACGACCACCACCTCGAAAGAGCGCTTCTTGGAGAACCCGCAGGCCTTGTCGCTCACGGTCAGGTCGATCCGGTAGGTCCCGTAGGGGACGAAGTGGTCGAGGCGGTTCGATGATGTCTCCTTCGAGATCGCGGGTGTGTACTCCCTGAACTTCCACTGGTAGCGGACGCCGGGATGCTGCCTGTAGGCGTCCGGATAGACCATGGGGGGCGGATCGCCGTCCGGGTCCGCGGCGGGATCGACATACGCGCCCATATCGCTCTCTTCGATCACGTAGCAGCTGTCGTCGAAGTCGGTCCAGAATCCGTGCGCGGTGAACGTCACCATGTTGTGCAGCGGCATGATGTCCTTCAGCGCCGTCGGCATGAGGTAGGCCCGGGCGGTGATGCGGTCGACGACCGGCAGCGTCCGCAGGCCCTGCATGTCCGTCACCTTGACGAGCGGATAAGGAGGGCAGGGCACGCCGGGGATGAGGATCTCGAACTGGCGGAGGTCGTCGGCGAACAGGTAGTAGGGCAGCCTGGGATCGCCGCCCACGACGAAGACATCGAGGAGGTACTCGCCGGCCGGGAACGCCTCCAGCTCCTCCGGAGGAGGGCAGACGACGATGGTGTCGTCGCCGGGGGACGAAGGCGTGCGCATGACGATCGTCTCGTTCCACTTCTTTCCCGTCAGGAGCATGACCTCGAACTGGACGGGGAAATCGCCGCCGCCGCCATCTGCCTTCTCGCAGGGTGGAGGATTGGAGATCAGGATGTCGGGGAAGAGGAACTCCGCCCGCACGTCCAGCGGCTGAGCGGGATCCGCGGCGTGCACCAGCGTGATTCGCCCCCGCAGCTCGAGATCCGGGGCGGTCGCGATCTTCTCGTAGTAGCCGGCGATCTCCAGCTTGGTCGTCGGCTGCTGGAGCACGAAGCCCGTCGAGACCTTCGAGCGGTACTGGACCGGCGGGGGGATGCTGTTGCGGAAGACGTAGCTCTGGATGTGCCCGACGGTCCCCTCCTCCTGTACCTCCAGGTTCTGGGCGGGGATGTCGTAGATGGAGATGAGATCGTCCTTTCTGTGCGGGGAGGCGCTTCCGGACCTCTTGCCCTCGAGCTGCACCCACACGTCGAGCTCGACGGGGATGATATTCACGTGCGGCGGACCGCCGTAGAGCGTGAACTCGACCGGGCCGGACTGCGAGCCATCGCCATAGAGGGGCGGCGGCCGCTCGCAGTTGTAGATCCTCGCCATCGCGCCGGCGGGCGGCGAGACGATCGCCTCCACCTCGCCACGGAACTCCAGGCCCATCTGATCGACGCCGATGGCGCTCACCTCGAGGAAGGTCGCATCGCCGGGAAGCTGCGCCACGAGATTCCCCTCCGGATCCTCGACGACGATGCGCGTGTAGGGGACGGGGTTGAACCACTCGAAGCGCGCAGTTCCCTCCGCCAGGCTCGTGTCGAACTCGCGGGGCGCGGGCAGCACCTCCTCGCGGGCGAGCACCTCGACCGCGCGTTGGAGGCGCGCCGCCACGCGCTCGAGCGCGGAATCGATGATGATCGCGTCGTAGATGCCGGGCTCCATGCTCTGCGTCCGGCCGGTGATGCGGTCCTCGCCCTGCCACCTCACTTCGCCCAGAGGGTAGTGGCCGATGTACGGCCGGTGGTTCGCGGTCAAGTTCTCGCCCGTGAAGGCGATCCACTCCCCTCCCATCGACTCCACCCGGGAGGGATCGACTGCCGTGATGCGCACCTCGGGGACCGGCTCCTCGTAGGTCACGCCGCCGGGGAGGACGGCCGCGGAGACCGCGTCGTCGGCGGTGACGTCCTTCGGCCCTGCGGTGTGGGAGGGCGCTGTGCCCCGGATGAGCGTGCTGGAGACCACGGTCTGGCCGGCGAGATCCTTCCCTCCGAAGCGGATCACCACATCGCTGCGGAAGTTGTTCCCGGTGACCTCGACGGCGGTGGTGCCTTCGGTCGAGACCACCGACGGATCGACGCCGCGCAGCGCGACGGGCACCCGCGCCTCGACCGCGCGTGAGAGGCTCGCTACAGGCTCTATCACTCCCGCGACGAACAGATGGGCGTCGTGGAAGCCCGCGGCGAGGGCCGGCGAGGTCCCCTCGATGCGGGTCGAGCTGACGAAGGAGACGTCGGTCAAGTAAGCCGCCCCCAGCGCCGGCAGGAGACCCGCGCTGAAGTTTTGGCCCGTGAAGGCGACCCTCGTGCCGGCGACGGTCGAGATCACCGATGGCGTGACGGCCTCGATGACGACGGGAGGCGGCGCGACGTACGTGACCGCCGCCGCAAACGTGGCCGTGCCTCGAGCGTCGGTCGCCGTCACGTCCTTCGGTCCCGCGGAGCGAGCGGGCGCGATCCC
>JAFGKN010000743.1 GCA_016928605.1 Planctomycetota bacterium
AAGCGATGACCACGGCATCGTCCTGAGGGACGCCGGCTTCCCGATCGTGATGAACAACGTCATCACGAACTGCTCGGCCGCGGGCATAGCCATCGAGAACTCCTGCGAAGCCCTCCTCGTCAACAACACGATCACTGACTGCGGCCGCGGCCTCCGGCTCTTCGACCTGGGCCGCTGGGATGCGCCCTACTACCTGAATCCCGGCGGCGGCACCGCGACGGTGATCAACTGCATCATCAGCGGTTGTCCCGCTCCGATGACGCTGGACGACAGCAACAACACCACGATCGCGGACCGCGGCTCATACGTGACTGTGAGCCACTCCCTCATCGAGGGCGGCCAGGCGGCCATCTCGGTCTCCGGATCGCAGTCCGAGGTGACGTGGGGCGAGGGCAACATCGACGCAGATCCGCTCTTCGTCGACGAGGCCGGCGGCGACTTCCACCTCCAGCCGGGATCTCCCGCCATCGACGCGGGCGCCGACGTGGATGAGCCGACGGCGGATCTCGACGGCCGGCCGCGGCCCTGCGGCGCCGGATTCGACATGGGCGCCTACGAGTACTGCGAGGGCCTTTCCTCCAGATTCCGGCGTGGGGATGTCAACAGCGATGGCGAGCTGGACATCTCCGATCCCGTGGCGTTGCTGCTCTACCTCTACGCCGCCGGAAGCGCTCCGCTCTGCCTCGACGCAGCGGATGCGGATGACGAGGGCGACGTGGCCATCACGGACGCCATCTCCCTGCTCGGATTTCTCTTCCGGGGCGGAGAGGCCCCGCCGGATCCGCTCGCCGGGTGCGGCTTCGATCCGACGGACGACGACGGCCTCGGCTGCGCCTCCTACCCGCCTTGCGAGTGATGGGCGAGCTCCTGGAACGCCGCGAGATCCGCCATCTCAATCGCCTGCGTCTCCTACCCGCCCTGCGAGTGATAGACCGGCCGCAACAGCGCGGGATGAGCACGAAACAGGGCTCTCCGTCGTTGATCGGCCCCCTCAGGCAGGCATCACGACCTTCCGCCCGCCTCCTGTAGGAGCTTCCGCGCCCTGGCCGCCAGCTCTTCGTTCTTGGTGACCTCGAGCACCTTCTGCATCGCCTTGGCGACGGCATCGCGCCTCGAGCGCAGGAGCCGGTCCGAGATCTGCACCATCACCGCGCACACGTCCTCCTTGAGCGACTCTCGCGCGAGATACGACGCCAGCAGGTCGAGCGTCTCCGGCGCCGGGATGCCGGAGAGGGCCTCCAGCACGAGCTTCCTCTCGCCGTCATCCTGGCAGAGGCCCATCGCCTGCTCGCAGAAGCCGATCCGCTGCTCCTTGGGGAAGCCGATCCTGCGGATGAGAGCGCTGAAGCCGCGCAGGACGCGAAGGCGGTCGGCGGAGTCGCTCGAGCCCTTGAGCAGCTCGAGCTGAACCGGCGCCGCCTCCTCGCTCGTCCACTCGCCGAGGACGCGCGCGGATGCTTCGCGGATCGCCTCGCTGGAGTCCCCGAAGCAGGCCGCGACGGCCCGGAGCGCCGCCTCGCCGCCGACGGAGACGAAGACCTCCATCAGCCGCACCTTGGCATCGGCAGGCGCCTCCGCCATGGCCTCCTTAAGCTTCGCGGCGCACGCGTCGCGGTCCGGCTGGCGGCGGCAGGCGACCTTGAGAGCCTCCTGGGCCGCGGCCCTCTCCTGGTCCGAGCGCGGGCGCATCACCCGCTCGGTCAGCATCGCCAGGTCCTTCAGCCCGATCGTGAGCCCCAGCGCGCCGATGGCCGCGAGTCGCACCTTGTCATCCGCGTCGTCCGCCGCCTTCCGCAGCGCCGCCGTCGCCGATTCGATGCGCCGCTTTCCTGCGAGCTCGATGAGCACCGGCCGCAGGCGGTCGGGACCGCCGTCGAGAGCCGCGGTGATGGCGTCGTCCACGCCTTCGGTGCGCAGCCGCTCGAGCGTGTCCAGCGCCGCGGCGGCCTCCTCTCCATCGCCCGCCGCCGCATCGAGGAGGACGGCCACCGACGAGGCATCGCCCACGGTTCGCAAGGCGCGGATGGCCGCGAGACGGATGCTGGCCGCGTCGCTGCGCGCGGCATCGAGAAGCGCGGGCTGCGCCATCCGGTCGCCGCGGTCGCCCAGCGCCGCGATGACCATCTCCTTCTTCTCCGCCGAGACCCTGCCGAGCAGGTCGATCAGGCCGCGCGTGCACCGGGGTCCCATCACGTCGCGGGCCACGGTGAAGGCCATCTCGGCGGCGTCGGCATCGCTGCCCTCGATCGACTCGAGGAGGAGGGGCACGCCTTCAGCTCGGCGGGCCAGGATGGCTCCGCGCAGCGCGGCCATGCGGATGTGCTTCGCCACTTCTGCCCCCCGCACGGCGTCGTAGAGCTCGATCGCCCGCGCCCTCTGCCTCTTGCCCCGCCGGAGCAGCATCTCGGAGCAGCGCAGGCAGGCTGCCGCCACCGCCGCGCGGCGCGCTCCCTGCGCGCTCGCGAGCGCCGGCTGGAGAGTGTTCGCCGCCCGCGGCGTGCCGATGGAGCCGAGGGCGGCCGCGGCCGCGGCGGCGGTCGTCTCGTCCGAGTGGCCGAGCAGCTCGATCAGCATCGCCTGCGCCCCTGCGTCGCGGCGCACGCCGATCGAGTTGATGGCGCCCACGCGCAGATTCCCTTCGAGGGATGCCGCCGCCTGTCTCAGCGCCTCGTCGGCCGAGGGATCCGGGATCGGCTCCAGGCCGAACCGGGCGTAGTGGGCCAGCTTCTCATCCTGCAGGAGGCGAGCCAGGGCCGGAACCGCCTTCTGCGTCCCGACCACGGCGAGGCGCTGGCACGCCTTGGCCTTGTCGAAGAGCGAGGCGTCGGCCTGCTCGAGGACCGCGATCAGCTTCTCCTCCTCGCCGGCCTGGGGAGCGTACGTACCCTGCGCCCGCAGCGCGGCGGACGCGCACGCGATGATGCCTACGGCCAGCCACGCAGCCAGCCAGCCCTGCTGTTGAATCTTGCTGCTTCTCATCTCTCTCGTCTCGTAGTCATCCTGTTCCGTTCGATTCTTGGACTCGACCGCCGCCGCCTTCAGATCCTCCAGGGCTCGCGCATGGCGCGCGACCGCATGCGGTTGGCGTCGTCGTCGCCGATGAACTCCTCCTTGACCGGATCGAACTTGAGCGTCCGGCCGAGCTGCCAGGCGATGTACGCCGCGTGGCAGGCGACGTGGGATTGCGCCACGACGCTGGCGGTCGCGCGCGGCTTGGCGCGCGACTTGACGCAGTTGAGGAAGTCCCGCACGTGGCCCCGAGGATCCGTGCCCGCGTCGGAGACGATCGCCTGCTCGGCGCGCAGCGATTCGGGGTGGAGCAGGATGCGGCCGCTGTCGCCGGCCTCGATCCAGTGGTCATCCTCTCCCTCGATCCGCACGCTGCAGGTGCCGAGGCCGAGCCAGCCTTCGTCCCGCATCACGAGCTTCACACCGTCGTCATAGTACGCGATGACGCCCCTCGGCTGGGGCACGTACTCGACCGGAGCGGTGTGGTCCTTCTTGGCCGCCCACTGGCAGAGATCCACCGTGTGGGATCCCCACTCGAGGATGCCGCCGCCGTGGAAGTCGAAGAACCCGCGCCAACCTCCCCGCACGTAGCTGGAGTGGTAGGGCCTCCAGGGGCAGGGGCCGAGCCAGCGGTTCCAGTCGACGACATCCGGGTCCGGCTCCGGCTCGGCCGGCAGCCAGTTGTGGTTCGTCGGAGGGTTGAGCGTGTTCGCGTGGACGGTGTGGATCTTGCCGAGCTTGCCGCTGTGGATGAGATCCATGGCGAAGACGAAGTTGGCGACGTTCCTCCGCTGGGTTCCCGCCTGGTAGATGCATCCCATGCGGTTCAGGGTGTCGGCCAGGGCGCGGCTCTCGGCGATCGTCATCGAGCAGGGCTTCTCGCAGTAGATGTCCTTTCCGGCCTTTCCGGCCTGGATCGAGGCCATCGTGTGCCAGCGGTCGCCGGTCGCGATCAGCACCGCGTCGATGTCCTGGCGTGCGAGCAGATCGAAGAAATCTCGGTACGTGGCGCAGTCCTTGTTTCCATGGTGGTTGTCCGCCATGTTCTTGATGGCCTGCCGCCGCTCCGCGCGGATGTCGCAGATAGCCACGAACTGCACCTCGGGGTTCCCGAGAAAGCAGCTCAGCACGTGCTGGCCGCGGCCGCCGATCCCGATGGCGCCCAGCACGAT
>JAFGKN010000744.1 GCA_016928605.1 Planctomycetota bacterium
CGAGGCCGAGCCAGAAGGAGATCTGCTTGTTGCCGTCCTCGAGCGTGAAGACCGCCCGCTTGCCGGGATCGTTGGGATCGTTGTGGAGCTTGTCGCGGTCGCGGCTGTTCCACGCCGGCAGCTCGAAGTCGCCGCCCGGAAACTTCAGCCGGAAGTAGGCGAGACGCGTCACCTCCGGCGAGAGGAACTCCTCCGTCTTGGCGCGGAAGTAGACGGTGAAGGGAATCTTCTGCGCGCGGAACTCGGTGAAGGAGGGAGGCTTGTCCCGCTGCTCGCGCGTGAAGAAGAAGCGATAGAGCGGAGCGAGCGTCTCCCCGAAGGCGGCCAGCGCGCCGTAGAAGGCATCCTCCGTCGAGATCCACGGCCGGCAGAGATCGACCATCTCGGCGAGACCGTACTGCGCGTCCTGAGGACCGAACTTCACGCCCAGACAGATGAAGCGAAACTCAGGGCGGCTGAGCAGCTGGTGCAGACTGCGGCTGTCGACGGAGGCCTCCGCATCGCTGAAAGGGAAGCGGCTTTCATGATCGTCCTGGAACTCCTTGACGAAGCCGGTCGACGTCTCGATCAGACGATACGCGAGAAGGCGCCGCGTCCAGTCCGCGACAGCGGCGCGAAAGCTCTCCTCCTGCTTCTCGATGAAGGAGTCGCCTCCGGCGTAACGCTCGGCCGTCCAGCTCTGGAGGAACGAGGCCAGCTCGGCGCCGAAGGTCGGTGCGTCCTCCGCGCCGGCGGACGGCCGCACGGCGGCGACCGCGTCGAGGCTCTTGAGGCGCGCCGCGACCTGCTTCTGGACCCTCTCGGGGACCTTCGCGCCCGATGGCGAGAAACACTCCTTCACGCGGGCGAAAAGCGTGCAGGCGGCGCTCCTCGGCGTCTCGTCGCCGAGGAACTGATCGAGGAAGTCGAAGGCCACCGCCCCCTCGCCGACGTACTTCCCGAGGCGGGAGACCTCGTCCGCGCTGAAGGCTTCCGGATCGCGCAGAGGCTCTCCCTCCTTCGCGTAGAGGCACGCGTAGAGCGAGCTCGGCCCGGCCGCGGGAGCGGAGGGGCTCCAGAAGTCCCTCGCGGCGGTCCGCGAGAAGGCGGTCCTGGGAAGGAAGGCGGAGAGGGGCTGGAAGTCCTGCTCGATCCTCTCGAGCGCGCGGCCGGCCCGGTCGACGCCATAGGCCTGGAGGGCGTCGAGCACCTGCGCGGCGTGGGGAAACCCGCTCGCATCGAGGCTCGCGACACAGGCGTCCAGACCGGTCAGCGCCGAGGGAGCCGGCGCCGCTGACTCCGTCCCCGGTGCCGGCGCCGGCGACTTGCCCGCGCGCGCGAAGCAGATCTCCCGCAGGTACTCGAACAGCTCGATCTCCGCTCCCTCCTTCACCTCGAGGCGCACGTCGCGGGACTTCGTCCCCAGCTCGAGCACCTGCGCCGCGGCGGCCGTGAAGTCGGCGGCGATGAGCGCCCGCCCGGCATTCGCCAGCAGCCGGTTGATCGGGGGGCCGCCCGGCATCGCCGCCGCGGTCTCCAGGCGGCGCGAGAAGGCGGCCTCTCCGACGAGGCGATCGTAGAGCGCGCGGCGCGCCTGCTCGCTGCGCGCGAGGAGATCGCCCATGGCCTGGGCCTGGGTCGCAGGCCGCAGCCGGCCGTCGAGCTCGGTCTTGAGATCCTGCAGGACGATCGGCCCCGTCGCGGGGAGGCGCCGGTCGCGGAAGAGCGTCCACGCCTCGCTCGCAGCGCTGTCCGCGGACGCTCCGGGCGCTCCCGCATCCCTCAGGCCGAGGAGGCTCTCGCGATGCGCCGCGATCTCGCCGAGCAGACGCCGGGTGGACTCCTCGAGCGCGACCTGCAGCTCGAGCCGCTCCGCCGCCGGCGCCGCACCGGCCGCCGGATCGGCTGCGGTCTCTCCGCCCTGCGAAGCCGCTCCGGTCTCGCCGCCCGGCACAGCCGCCCGCGCGGCGATCCGGACTCTCAGCGACCCGAGGCGCCGGCTCGCCTCGGCCGCCAGGTCATCGAGGAGCCGCTGCGCGTCGAGGTTGACGCCCCTCGCCGCGGGCGACCAGAGCTCCGCGCTCTCCTCGGCACCGAGCGCGCGCACCGCCTTCTCCACGCCGCTCTGGGCGAGGTCCTGCCGGAGGAGGAGACCGAGGGGATCGCTGTAGACGAGCGGCTTCGGCGCGTCGTCGAGCAGCTCGCGCCCCTTCTCGATCCCCTTCTCGATGAGCGCCTTGGCTGTCTTCTTCTTGTCCGCCGGGTCGATCGTGATCTTCTTCTTCTCATCGGCGGGAGGAGGAGACGGCGGCGGCTGGCGGGCGAAGGCCTCGTTGGCGCGGTCGATGGACGCGCCCAGGTCCCGGTAGAGATCAGCGCACGCGACGATCTCGGAGAGCGCCGGTAGGGTACGGCCGGTCTTGATGCGCTCCTCCAGCTCGCGCAGGGCGGCATCCAGCGCAGAGGCCCGCGACTCGACGGCGCGGAATCCGGCGAGCAGAGGATCCCCGCTCGTCTTCGCCGCCGAGAGAAGGGCCGCGGGCGCCGCCCGGGCGGCGAAGGCGGCATCGAGGCTCTTCCGGATGCGCTCCTGCTCCGCCGGCTCGAGAGCGCTGTCGAGATGCGTCCGGTGATCGATGGCCTTGCCGGGGACTCCCATGCCGAGCGCCTCGGACCTCGCCTTCAGCGCGGGATCGCCGATGCCTCCTCCCAGGTCGAGGAGCGCCTTCTCGAGCCGCTCGCTCGAAAGGTCATACTCCGCCCAGACCTCGGCCGCGATCTGGCGCACGCTCTTCGGATTCTCGGAGTCCTCGAGCTGGCGCATCTTCGTGAAGGACTGGCGGACTCGCGCGATCTGAGCGGGCAGGTCGATCAGGCTCGCGCTCTCGGCGAGGATCCGCTGGTCGTAGGTCTCGGGGCTCGTCTCGATCGCCAGCCGCACGGCCCAGCGGAAGACTCGGTCGAGCTCGCCGTGCGCGTCCGCCACGAGGCCCTCGCCGCCGATGAAGGGTGTGCGGCCGATCGCCTCGCCGCTCTCCTCGAGCCGCCGGTAGGCCTCGGCGATCAGGTTCAGGCGGCCGCCTTCGTCCAGGATCTCCGCCTCCTCGAGCGGATTGCTGCCCCGCGCCAGCACGTGATCCCCCACCAGCGAGAGGCTCTTGTTCACCTGCCGGAGCGATCCCGACACCGAGCCGATGACCACCGCGAGGATCACGGTGCCGATGACCGCGAGCACCACGCCGCCGATGGTGGCGTAGCGGCGCGTCGTCGAGAGCCAGTCCTGCACCTTGCTCGTGGGACGGGCGAGCGCCGCCTCGCGGAAGACCTTCTTCGTGTAGAAGTCGTGGACGAAGTAGGGACGGCCGAAGAGCCCCTCGCGGCGCTCGAGGAAGAGCGTGCCCTCCGGCTCCTTCTCCTCCTCGCCGCTCCCGTCGAGGTCTGCGCCGGCCGCGGCCGCTTCGGCCGCGGCGTACTCGATGAGCGAGCTCAGCGGCCGGTGGTCCTGCCCGCCGCTCGAGAAGAAGACGCCCCGGAAGCGGTGCGGCTCCTCGTAGCGGCTCCACTCGAAGATCGTCTCCAGGTAGACGGAGAGCACCGGCCTCAGCGCCCGCATCTCCTCGGGGAAGAGGTAGATGAGATCGGCGCTCTCGGGCGCCTCGCCCTCGCAGAGGAGCTGCGTGCGCACGCGCTCGAGGTCGTGCCCCGTCGTCTCGAAGATCTCCTCCACCCACTGCGGATCGAAGCGCGCGTCGATGGGATGGGGATTCCCCCAGCCGAGGATCGACTGCTGCGCGGCGGGCTGGATCAGCGTGAAGGTCTCCTCGAAGCCCTTGATCTTGTCGCACTTCGTGACGAGGACGTAAACGGGAAACACGAGCTGCATGCGCCGCTGCAGCTCGGAGAGCTTGTCGTGGAGATTGCGCGCCTTCCGCCTCGCCTCCTCCACCAGCGCGTCGCGGCGGCCGGGGGGGGCGATGAGCGCGTCCGCGGGGATGACGACGATCACGCCGTCGACGGGCTTGCGCGGGCGCACTCTGCGCAAGAGGCCGAGGAAGCTGTTCCAGACCGGCGTCACGGGCGACTCTGCATCGTGGACGGCGAAGCGCCCGGCGGTGTCGAGGATCACGGCCTCGTTGGCGAACCACCAGTCGCAGTTGACCGTGCCGCCGATCCCCTGCTGCTCCCCTCCCAGCGGCCAGCGGATCCCGGAGCGGCGCAGCGACGTGGTCTTGCCGGATCCGGGCTCTCCGAGCATCAGGAACCACGGGAGCTCGTAGAGAAATCCCTTGCCCAGCGTCTGCTTCAGCGTCGCTATGGAGTCCTGGAACCTCTGCTTCAGCTCGCCCGCCGTGGTCTCCTGGACCCCCGACGGGAGAAAGGTCTTCTGCCGCACGAGTTCCCGGCTGAGCTTGCTCGTCGCCAGCCGCCCCCGGAAGAAGTCGAAGAGGATCTGGATGAGGATCCAGAGCACCACCGCGGCGGCCAGGGCGGCCACGACGAGGAGGCTGGTCGTGAAGTCGCCCACCAGCCACCAGACCAGCAGCCCGGTGAGGATGAGGAAGCCGGCGACGGCGGCCAGGACCTTCCAGTTCCTGAGGAGATTCAAGACCTTCATGGCTGACTCGTGATGGAGTTGGATGTCCGCGCCGATGGCGGCGCGAGGGACGCAGGGCCCCTCATTGTGAAGGACTTCTCGCTTCCAGCACCTCGATCTTCGAGGCGATCCTCTCGAGGTTGCCCCTCAGGCTGCCCGTCAGGAAGAGGCTCGTGGCCCAGGTGGCCGCGAGCAGGCAGATCAGGACCGCCCCCAGGAACGTCAACGACTCGAGCACGCTGGGGATCTTGCCGCCCATGTCGCGGGTCTCGATGTGCTCGTACGGCTGCGGCGAGACCCACGTGCCCGAGGCGCGATCCTCCGTCTCGAACTGCTCGCGCAGCCTCCGGCGGCGCTCCTCGATCTCCGGCGGCGCGCGGCCCGTGGCCGACCTCTCGTGCAGCGCCGTGGCGTATGCCCCCATGAACCCGAGCGAGAGCACATGGAAGTAGATCTCCGCCAGGTCCCGCTGCCCGGGATCGTAGCGCGACAGCATCCGATCGATGCGGCGGAAGATATCCGTCCCCGCGACCGAGGAGTGAAAGAAGGCGAGCTCGAGATGGTAGCTCTTCCAGTCCTGCCGCCCCGGCCACTCGCCGAGGCCCGTGATGAAGACCTCGTCGGCGAGCGCGATCATCGCGTACTGCGCCTCCTGGTACAGGGTCTGCGCCGACGCGCCGCTGCGGTGGGCCTCCTCCGCCTGGCGCCGGAAGAGGGCCGCGAGGGACTCCCAGACCGGATTGGGGCCCCGCCCTCCGGCCTGCGAAGGGTCGAACGACCCGGCGGTGTCCGCGTAGAAGGCCCAGCGGCCCGACTGCACCGCCGCCTTCTGGGCCTGGAGAGCGATCACGAACTCGCTGAACTTCTCCTGCAAGAACCGCTTCGCCACCGCATCACCTGCCTTTCCGAACGTAGAAGTCCAGCGTCCTCGGGGCCGTCGTGTCCGGCACGCTCTTCTGGGCCCGGACGATGAAGAGGTTGGGGTTGCGCCCGAGCGCGCGGATGTACTCCTCCGACGGCATCAGGCGGTAGACGAGGTCCCCCCGCCTGTGGGGATAGTCGAGCGGCGCCGGCTCCTGGAGCTGGCGCTCGATCCCCAGGATCCTCTGATCGACGAGCTCGCGCACCAGCTCGCGCGGCGCGATGACGCAGTTCGTCTCCACCCAGCGGTTGAGCGCCGCCGGGTCGGCCCGCGGGCCGCCGCGCACGGAGAAGTACATCGGCCGCCCGATGTGCTCCGCGCCGATGCTGACGATCTCGAAGGTGCCGTCGGCTCCCCGCACCTCGAGCTGCTCGTAGTTGGTCTCGAGCGGCCGCAGGAGCTCCCGGATCCTCTCGTCGAGGGCTCCGAACGTGCCGCGCAGATCGAGATGTTCGTACTTCGGCGCCGAGGGGGGAAGCACGTCATCGGGACGCAGCGTGCTCAGCTCGCCCATCACGCGGCAGAGCGCCATGTAGATGTCGACCGGCCGGAAGCACTCGAGCCCCACCATCTGCTCGAGCGGCAGCAGGCTCGCCACGAGACCGTAGCTCTGGAAGCGCGTCTCGAGCGTCTTGCCCGTCTCGTGCTGGCGGACCGCGGCGTCGAACGTCCCCGCGTTCTCCGTCGCCCTCGCGCGGATCGCCATGCAGAGCTTCCGCACGATGTCGCCGATGGCCGACTCCTCGGTCACGAGGATCGTCGGGGGGATGAAGTCCGTGAGCCGGAAGGCGTCATTCGCGTAGACGACCTCGGCGAGCGGCAGCACCTCGCAGCCGGAGCGGTCCTCCTCACCCGCCAGGAGCCGCGCGCTCACGCGGAGAAAGGTGATCGGCGCGGCGTTGCCGCCCGTCGTCTCGTCCACCACCTCCACCGCCGGCTGCGCCCGGTAGCGGACCGGGTAGCCGACATCCTCTCCCCCCTCCGCCTCGACGGTCTTGGGCCCCCCCGAAGGCACGGCGAGGTGGATCGCGAGCGTCTCTCCGCTCCGCAGCCGCTCCTCGAAGGGGGCGAGATCGCGCTCGAGGCGTGCCGCGAGATGCTCGGACTGGATGACGAGGCCGTCGGGGAGCACGACCTCGAGCTGATCGAGAGCGAACCGGCCGCCGGTGAGGGCTTCCTGGTCGATCTCCATCCGGTAGACACCCCACTGCTGCGGCGAGAGGAGGCGCGTCCGGTGCGTCAGCGCTTCATCCAGCCCCCGGCTGAACTGCTGCAGATGATGGGGCTGCAGGAACATCCCGTCGAACCAGTGGATGCGGGGAGACAATCTCTTCTGAAACATGTGTATCGGCCTGTCGCTCGATCGTCCGGCTCGTCCCTCCGGCCCTCGGGCCCGAGGAGCGCGGCGCGGAGACCCGGACTACTTCCAGCTCTGACCCGAGTCGACGAAGCGGGCGATCACCTCGTCCCGCTCCAGAAAAATCATCACGTAGGCGGTGAACTCACCCTGGATCTGCACCCCCTTCTGGTCTCCGATGGTCGTGTAGACGAATCCCTTCTTGCCGCTCGAGTGGCGGTGGAGAGCTTCGCCCTCCAGGACCTTGAAGTACTTCTCCTCCCGCCGCGGCAGAAACGTGCCGAAGTCCGCCGCGACGTAGTCCTCGCCCTCCCGCAGGTACTTGAGCGCCTCGCAGACCTGCGAGTAGGTCTTGCCGGCGAACTCCGCGACCTTCTCGGGGCTCGGCCAGACGATGAGGAGAGGCGTCGGCCCCTGATCGTTCGTCTCCTCCGTCGTCCGGACGCCCACCCAGTACTTCGTGAGA
>JAFGKN010000745.1 GCA_016928605.1 Planctomycetota bacterium
CCACGCGGACTCTCCGCCGAAGCTCCAGCCGATGCGGATCTCGGGCGATTCGTCGGCCGCGCAGGGTGCCGCCGCGATCAGGGCGGCCAGGCAGCCGGCCGCCGCGCTGCAAAGCGGGTGAGGTCTCATCGCGAGCATGCTCCTCCTGTGCCTCGCCGGGATGTCTCCATCGCCGGCCGTCTCCGGCCATCTCCAGCCTGTCCCTTCTCGCTTCCAGGTTGCCAGCCGCGGCCGGCCGAGGCCAGCGGCGAAAACCCTTGGAAGCCGGCATCGCCGCGGATACCCTTGGACCGTAGACAGCTCGATCCGAGCTCGAGACGAGATAACCTGAGAAAGGGAGGAATCCATGTCCAGCCGCAAGAACATCGATCGCCGCGGGTTTCTGGCCGCGGGCGCGGTCGCCGCTGCGGGCCTCGCCGCGCCGGCCGCCGCCGAGTCGAGGAAGGCCGCGCCGCGCGGCGGCCGCCTCGAAGGGAAGCGGGTGCTCATCGCGACCGGCGAGTTCGGCGAGGGGCTCGAGACCTACTACATGATCTTCCGCCTGCGGGAAGAGGGCGCAATCCCCGTCGTCGGCTCGAAGACCGTCAAGCGCATCCAGCTCGTCGTCCACGACTTCGAGCCGGCCTACGAGGGCTACACCGAGAAGCTGGGATACCAGGTCGACGTCGACATCGCCTACAAGAGCGCCGACCCGGAGAGCTTCGACGGCCTTCTGATCCCCGGAGGGCGCGCTCCCGAGGAGATCCGTCTCGACAAGGACCTCGTGAAGATCGTCGGCCACTTCCTCGACAAGAAGCTGCCCGTCGGCGCGATGTGCCACGGCGTGATGCTGATCTACACCGCGCGGCCGATCAAGGGGCGCAAGATGACGGCGTACTACGGCATCCGGCCGGACATCGAGCTGCTGGGCGGCGAGTTCCTCGATCAGGAGGTCGTGGTGGACGGGTCGCTCGTGACGTCGCGCGGCTGGCCCGACCTCGCGGGCTTCATGCGGGAGTACGTGAAGCTGCTGGCGAGGTGATCCACGCCGGTCAGGCCGTCTTCAGCTTCGCCTGCGCGGCGGCGACCATCGTCTCGAAGATCTCCCGCTGCTCGATGAGCGCCTGCACGCGATCGGCCGGCTTGCCGCGGCACTCGAGCAGTATCCAGCCCTCGTAGCTCATGGCCACGAGGAGATCCATGAGCTTCTGGTAGGGATAGCCCTTGTCCTCGAGCTCGCGGACGTGCACCGTCTTGCCGAAGCGCTTCTTGACCAGGTTGAAGTTGTGCTCGAGCCCCTCGCCCTTCAGGTCCTCGCCGTTCGAGTTCCAGCAGAGGCCGACGTTCGGCGCGGTGACGTGGTCCATGATCTGCTTCATGATCGGGAGCGGCGAGCACTGACCGTGGACCTCGAGGCGGATCTCCTGGCCGTGGTCGGCGGCGAACTTCCCGACGATGTCGAGCGATTTGCCGATCTGCTCGATGGTCTTCTCGCGGGGGACACCCTCGTGGAAGCTGTCCGGCTTGACCTTGACGCCGCTCCCGCCGCAGTCGTGGCTGAGCTTGATGAACCCCTTGGTCGCCTCGATGGCCGCCTCGAGCTTCTTCGGATCGGGATGGTCGAAGCGCTCGTTGCTCCCCGGCCCGACGAAGACGACGGGGCTGTCCGCGAAGCGCTTCTTGACCTCCCTGCGCTCCGCTTCGCCGATGCTCGGCTCGACGCCGTGCTTGTGCTCAGTCCTCAGCTCGACGCCGAGAACGCCGCTTCGCTCGCAGTTGCGGATCACAGTGGGGAGGTCCCAGTCCTGTCCCCACAGGTAGGTCACGAGGCCGATCCTCATCTTCGAGCCGGGCTTGCCGGCGGCCTCGGCCAGCAGATCCCTGAGAGGGCTCGCGGCGAGCGCCGCGCACGATCCCAGGGTGAATCTCAGGAAACTCCGCCGACTCGGCTGGCTCATGGTCTTCTCTCCTTCGCTCGGGTGGATGTCGTTGATGTTCAGCATTCGCTTTCCGGTTTTGTGACTATCTGCGCTCGCGGCCGCGCACCGCCGCTGCGCGGCTACTCGAAGAGACCTCGGATCGCCGGGCGGATCCTCTGGAAGACCACGGCGGCGGTGCCGAGCAGGACGATCGCTCCCGCGATCACCAGCGCCTTGCCGGCGAGCGGCAGCCCGCGGCCCTGCGTCGCGCGGCGGTCGAGGAGGACGAAGACCATGGCGATCGTCCCCAGCGGCACGGCGAGGAGCGTGGCGGCCTGGCCGATCATGATCGCGATCACCTTGGGATCGGCCCTCTGCGCGGCGGCGCCGCCCTCCGGCGAGCGCAGGATGATCACGAGCGACGTCGCGAGCCCCACGAGCAGGATCGCCGCGGCGAAGATCCTCGTGGCCTTGCCGTCGAGCCGGCCGCCGAGGCCGAGGCCGTCGCTCACCAGAACGCCGCCGGCGAGCGCGTTGGTGATGAAGCTCGTGAAGGCGGCCGATCCGAAGCCAACGCCGAAGATGATGCGCGCGCCTCGCCCGAAGACCTTCTCGAGCTGGAGGGCCATGTCGCGCGCTTCGCTGACCTCGATGCCGCGGGCGTGGAGCGTGGCGGCGGCCGTCATGAGGATGATCGAGCCCAGCATCGTCACGATGACCGACGCCAGCAGAGCGTCGGTCAGCCCGCTGCGGAAGTCCTTTCGGTCCCATCCCTTCGCCTTCACGGCGTAGGACTGGAAGATGACCGCGACCAGGACGAACGTCGTCGCGATGAGACCGCCGACCGTGACCCAGTCGACCTCCCCCGGCAGCGACGGAACGAGCGCGCCGCGCGCGGCGGCCGCCAGGTCGGGACGCGCCTCGACGAGCTGGATGGTGAACGCGCCGAGCATCACGATCAGGAAGAAGATCATCACCTTCTCGAGGATCCGGTAGACGGCGCGGAATCCGAAGAGGAAGACGAGCGCGGCCGCGGTGAACGCGACGGGCCAGACCACCGGCGGCACTCCGGGCAGCAGCAGCTCGACGCCGACGGTGACTCCGAGGCAGTTCCCGAACTGGAACGCCATGCAGCCGGACGCGAGCGAGATGCCGCAGAGGGCGGCGAAGGGCCGCGTCAGCCTCCGCCGCGTGACGTCGAGGAAGGTCTCGTCGGA
>JAFGKN010000746.1 GCA_016928605.1 Planctomycetota bacterium
GTGTCGTTGGTGGACGCGACCTCGTCGAAGAGCCGCAGGGGAAAATCGTGCCAACATGCCATGGTGATTCTATAATCAGCCCGGCCGCCGAGTTCCCCAGGCGCCAGCGGAAGCGACCATGTCGAGACGACCCGAGCCGGTCCGGCTACTCAAGACCAAGGATGTCCTGGATGCTACAGGCATCTCGCACCAGGTGCTCTACCGGTATGTGACGCTCGGCCTCATCGAGGAGGCGAAGAACACCGCCGGCGGGCAGCGGCTGTTCCACCCCCGCGTCATCCCGCTGATCGAGCACATCAAGGGGCTCAACGAGACCGGCTATTCCCTGCGGGACATCAAGCAGATCTTCTTCAAGAGCAGCCGCGTCGAGAAGGCGTGCCACGACGAGCGGCGCGAGGAGATCTGAGCGCACGGGGTGGACGCTGGGCGGCGCGACCGGGCTTCATCGCTGCAACCGGTCTCTCGGGCATCCGCGCCGACATCAGCTTCAGCGCAGGCTCCTATCCATCCGCTGTCAGCGCCCGAAGAGAGCCTCCCAGCGGTCTCGCGCGCGGGTCACGCGGGCCTCCGCCTCGCGGAGGACCGTATCGGACATCTTGAAGAACTCGCAGTAGTTGAGCGCCGTCCTCGGCCCGATGAACGAGCTGTCCCTCAGCCGGCAGCTCGTCTGCTGGTCGAAATGATGGCAGTTGACGCAGCAGTGGAGATAGGCTCCGCAGCCATCGCAGATCTCCCGGGCGCGGGGACCGGAACCGAATCCGGTCCAGGGCGTTCCGCACTGGTGACACTTCTTCATGCTTCTCTTCCCTTCTTCCCTGCAGTTGTCCTGCGGGTTCCGCGCCGGCGCGCGCATGGCAGCTCGAGAGCCGCGGCTCGTCGCCACGGCGAGCGCTGTGCAAGACGGCTGTGCGATCTGCCGAGCGAGCGTCCGCTCGGGCCGCAAGACCGGTCCTGTCAGCTCCACCCGCTGCGACGGCGCTTGGAACAGGCGGGACACTCCGATCGCTTCGCGAGCGCCATCGCGCCGCGAGCCGTTCCCCGGCCGCGGCATCCTCCTCTGCCGAGGCCGCTCGAGACTCCGGGGGAATCGAGGGCGAGAGCTCGGGCCGGACCGCCGCCGCGGGCCTTGACTGCCGAGGCGCTGGACCGTCGCGCCGCGCGCCAGCCGCTCCTCCCGGCGAGAGCGAGCGCCTGGAAGACGGGATCCCAGGCGGCTCTCGGCCGCTCTGGACAGGCCGTCCATCTCCTCGGCTGATCCGAGCCGACGACCACGTTGCGCGGAGGCCTGCGCCCCCGGCGCGCACTCTCTTCACTCGTTCCTCCGGGAAACCACCAATAGCATCCGGCTGCGAGGGGATATCAGCCGGCCTGCCTTTCGACAAGTCGCGATGATCTTGGGGCAGAGAGGGCGATCATGTCAAGTGGAAACCAGCGGGAAAGGCGAGCGTGCTCCTCGTCGAGTACTCCCGGGCATCGCTCAGTGCGTGGAAGCGTCCCCGGCCGCGAGCGAGTCGAGGGGGAAGCGGCAGAAGAGGATGGCCTCATAGGGGCTCTTCTCGCCCCCCTCGAAGAGGCAGCCGGCGGTGTGCCCGGGCAGCGCGACGAGGCAGGAGTAGGCCGCGGGCCCGCGGTGGAGGAGCCGCGCCCGGGGCCAGGTCTCTCCCTCGTCCTCGCTCGCGCGCACGGTCATGTCGACGCGGGCGTCGCGGCTCGCGGGATTGGAGAAGAGGAGGAGGCTCGTCTCTGCGTCTCCGGCTGCTGGGTGCCGGATGAGGCTCGCCTGGCAGATCGGCTCGATGAGGGCCGGGTCGTGGCGGAAGTCCTTCCAGGTGATGCCACCGTCGTCGCTCACGCAGACCGCGCGGTTCTTCTGGCTCCGGTCGTAGTTTCTCATGTTGAGCATGAGGCGGCCACCCTGCAGCTCGACCACCTGGCACTCGTTCACCTTGTCGGCGGGGCTGCGCCCTCCGATCGTCCAGGTCTTTCCCCGGTCGTCGGAGCAGATCACGTGGGAGAAGTACCTCCTCGTCTCCGCCTCGATGTGATCGCAGGGGATGACCAGCCGGCCCCGGTGCGGGCCGCGCTCGAGCTGGATGCCGACGCCGGGCCCCGTGGCGTACCAGGTCCAGTCGGGACGCTTCGCCTCGGCGGTGATCTCGCGCGGCGGCGCCCACGTCTCGCCGTCGTCCTCGCTCCGCGTCACCCAGACGGTGCGGGTGGAGCGGCTCGTCTTCGCGATGATCTCGGGCTCGCGGTCGACTCCGAGATTGTGGGTCAGCAGCAGCCAGATGGTGCGGGTTTCGGCCTCGACCGCCGGGCAGGGGTTGCCGCACGTGTTCGGACCGTCGTCCCAGACGACGAGACTATCGCTCCACGTGCGGCCGCCGTCGAGCGAGCGCTTCAGGAGGAGATCGATGTCGCCCGTGTCGGAGCGGCTCTTCTTGCGTCCCTCGCAGAAGGCGAGGAGCGTGCCAGCAGGCGTGGCGATGATCGAAGGGATGCGGTAGGTGTGATATCCCTCGCGCCCGCTCGTCCAGACCGCGGCGGAGGAGGGCGGCGCGTCCGGTGGCGCGGCCTTCTCCCCGGCAGGGCATCCCTCGCCCGCCGCGAGAGAGGGAAGGAGGGCCATCAGCGTCGCGGCCAAAGGCGTCAGTCGGAAGTCGGTGCGGGTCGGGACGGCGGTCTTCATCTCGATCTCCTTGCAGCCGATCCGCGCCGCTCGGCGCGGCGAGAGGCGGCGGGTCGCCGGGATGGGTGGCATCTCGGGCTCCTTGCAGGCGATCCGCGCGGCACAGCGCGGCGAGAGGCGGCGGGGCTCCGAGCGTGTCCCGTCTATCCTACGGCGCTTCGGCCGCTCGTGCTCGAGGATCTGCAGCTTTCAGCCGCGAGGGAGGACGTGCCAGCCGGCCGCGTTATCCGCGCCGCGAGCTCGCCGCGGGGGCCCTGCGAGCGGTCTCGGCCGCTCCCGCTGATGCGGATCCGCGACGAGCGGGCGGCGGCGAGCCGTGTTCCCGCGGGGCAGGGTGTTGGCGAAGAGGGCTCGAACGGGCATACTGCGGGGCAGCCGCGCGGCGGCGGTGCGCGCCCCCGCGGGCGCGGAGCTCGCCGGAATCTCGAGGGACTCGGTCGCGGAGCCATCGCTTCGCCGCCCGGTCCTTTCGCAGCGGCGAGCTCCACGGCTCCGGTTCCTGTTTGCGGCGCTCGCGGACGGCCGCGCGGGGGGCCTCGTTCGCGGGGCTCTCCTGCGGCGCCGTCTCGAAGCGCCGGGTCTAGCGGAAAGGAGATCCTTCATGAAGCTGGGATTCGTCAGCGCCATCCTGCCCGACCTCTCTCTGGAGAAGATCGTCGAGTTCGCCGCGGCCGAGGGCTTCGACTG
Source organism: Planctomycetota bacterium (assembly GCA_016928605.1). Lineage (GTDB taxonomy): Bacteria > Planctomycetota > UBA8108 > UBA8108 > UBA8108 > JAFGKN01. The sequence continues at coordinate 3,377 of JAFGKN010000746.1, forward strand.
CATCGAGGTCATGTGCTGGCCGAAAGGGAAGGCCGAGCGGCGCTACGCCGGAGTGACGCACATCGACGTCGACCGGCTCGACAAGTCCGAGACGCGCCGCATCCGGGACCTGCTGGGAGAGGCCGGAGTCTCGATCAGCGGGCTCGGCTACTATCCCAATCCTCTCACGCCCGACGCCGGCGAGGCGCGCAAGTACGCCGCCCACATCAAGAAGGTCATCCGGGCCGCCGAGCTTCTCGGCGTCGGCCAGATGAACACCTTCATCGGCCGCGACTGGCGCAAGTCGGTCGACGACAACTGGCCGCGCTTCCTGAAGGTCTGGAAGCCCATCATCCGCTACGCGGAGGATCACGGCGTCCGCGTGGGCATCGAGAATTGCCCCATGCTCTTCAGCCGCGACGAGTGGCCCGGAGGCAAGAACCTCGCCATCAGCCCCGAGATCTGGAGGAGGATGTTCCACGACATCCCGAGCCGGAGCTTCGGTCTCAACTACGATCCATCCCACCTCGTCTGGCAGCAGATCGACCCCATCGAGCCCCTGTGGGAGTTCCGGTCGAGGATCTTCCACGCTCACGCGAAGGACGTGCGCGTCGACCGCCGCCGGCTGCACGATGCCGGCATCCTGGCGCTGCCGACGGCGTATCACACGCCGAAGCTGCCGGGGCTCGGAGAGGTGAACTGGGGGAGGTTCATCTCCGTCCTGACGGACATCGACTACCGCGGCCCGCTCTGCATCGAGGTGGAGGATCGAGCGTACGAGAAGACGCTGAAGAGCCGCAAGGCGTCCCTGCGCCAGAGCGGGCGCTATCTGCGGAGCTTCATCGCCGAGTGATCCGGACGGAGCCGCCTCCGCGGGTCTGGCCGGGTGCCGCGCGGCGCCCGGCGGCCGGGAGGCGCGGAGATTTCTCATCACTGCCGCGCAGCAGGTAACCAGAATGCATCCCACGTACGTTGAGATCGCGAAGATGATCGACCACTCCCTCCTCCAGCCGCCGCTGACCGCCGGCGAGATGGAGGCGGGCTGCCGGCTCGCCCTCGAGCGCGACGTGGCGAGCGTCTGCATCATGCCGTGCTACCTCGGCCTCTGCGCTCGGATCCTCGAGGGCTCGAGCGTCAAGGCCTCGACCACGGTGGGCTTTCCCCACGGAGGCCACGCCACCGGGACGAAGGTCGATGAGGCCCGCCGGGCGCTCGACGACGGCGCCGAGGAGCTGGACATGGTCGTCAACATCAGCAAGGTCCTGAGCGAGGACTGGACCTACGTCCGCGACGACATCCGCGGGGTGGTGGACCTCGCTCACGAGAGGGCGGCGAAGGTCAAGGTCATCTTCGAGACCTGCTACCTGGCCGATGCGCACAAGATCCGGCTCTGCGAGATCTGCGGCGAGGTCGGCGCCGACTGGGTGAAGACGTCGACGGGCTTCGGGTCTGGCGGGGCGACGAACGAGGATCTCATCCTGATGCGGAAGCACTCTCCGCCGGGAGTCCAGGTCAAGGCGGCGGGGGGAGTCAGAACCCTCGACCGGCTCCTCGAGGTGAGGGCGCTCGGAGCGACGCGCGCCGGCGCCACGCGCACGCGGGAGATCCTCGACGAGTTCAACACGCGTTTCGGCACGGCCTGAGCGCATCCTTCGGAGGCGTTCTCGAGACGAGGAGTCGAGACATGA
>JAFGKN010000747.1 GCA_016928605.1 Planctomycetota bacterium
CCTCCATCGCGCAGACTTCACCCCTCGGCGGCGCGAGGCTCCGCGTGGCGGGGTATCTCGCCAGGGATCAGATCGCGTACGCATCCCGCCTGCGGCGCCTGCTGACGAGCGCCGGGCTGGGCCGGCGCGTCGAGCTGGTGGGGACGGTGGACCGGCCGCAGAAGCTCGCCTTCCTGCGGGATCTCGACCTGCTCGTGCTGCCGTCGATCTACCCCGATCCGAAGGCGATGAGCCTGCTGGAGGCTCTCGCCAGCGGGGTGCCGGTCGTCGCTCCGGCCCACGGAGCGTTTCCGGAGCTCATCGAGGCGACCGGCGGCGGCGTCCTCTTCGAGCCGCAGGATGTCCCCGGCCTGGCCGAGGCGATGCGCGGGCTCCTCCTCGACCCGGGGCGGCGGCGGGAGCTGGGCAGCGCCGGCCGGCAGGCGGTCCACGAGCGGTTCGGCGCGGACCGCATGGCGCGGGAGACGCTCGAGGTCTACCGTTGCCTGGCGGCGGCGGGCGCGGAAGCTGCTCCCGCGGAGCCAGGGTCGCGCCCTGGGCCGGAGCAGCACGAGGACGGGAGCGGCGAGGTCTTCTGATCGCGGCCACCGGCGCGCCGCTGGTTCCTCCCGGCGCGGCCTTGCGGCGCGCCGCACGTTCGAGCAGAGTGAGCATCCGATCACCGAGCCGCTCCTCAGGGAGAAGAGAGCCATGCGCGTCCTCATGGAAGACCTGCGGAAGTCCTATCCAACGCCTGCCGAGCCCCTCGTCGTCCTCGACGGCGTCGATCTCGACCTAGCAGCGGGCGACGCCCTGAGCGTGGCGGGCCCGTCGGGCTGCGGGAAGAGCACGCTGCTCTACATCCTGGGCACGCTCGACCGGCCGACGAGCGGCTCCGTCGCCATCGACGGCGCGGATCCCTTCTCCCTCTCCGAGGCGGAGCTGGCGCGCTTCCGGGGCGAGAAGATCGGCTTCGTGTTCCAGGACCACTACCTCCTGCCGCAGTGCACCGTGCTCGAGAACGTGCTGGTGCCCTCGCTCGTGGCGAGCGGAGGAGGGGCGGACGCGGGCGAGCGCGCGCGCGAGCTCCTCGAGCAGGTCGGCCTCGGCGCGAGAGTCGACCACCGGCCGTCCGAGCTCTCCGGCGGCGAGCGCCAGCGAGCGGCGGTCGCGCGCGCGCTGATACGCTCGCCGGGGCTGCTCCTGTGCGACGAGCCGACGGGCAACCTCGACCAGGCCAATGCAGAGAGGATCGGCGACCTGCTGCTCGCGCTCCGCGAGGAGCTCGGTTACACGCTCGTCGTCGTCACGCACAGCCTGGATCTCTCCGCACGCTTCCCGAGGCGCGCGAGCCTCCGGGGCGGCGTGCTCGAGGAATCGCTGTGATGAGACGCGAGGAGGCGACGAGAGGCGACATGCGGCGCAGGGATCTGATCCTCAAGAGCATCGCGTATCACATCCGCTCCTACATCGCCGTGCTCCTCTCGGCGGCGACCGCGTGCGCGGTGATCGCCGGAGCGCTGCTGGTGGGGGACTCGGTGAGGGGGAGCCTCCGCGACCACGCGCTCGGCCGGCTGGGGCGCGTCCACGCATCGCTCGTGTCGGACCGGTTCCTCCGCGAGGACCTGGCGGCGGATCTGGCGGCGGACAGCGAGGTGGCGGCCGCGTTCGCCGGCGCGGTGCCCGCGATCCTGCTGCGCGGCTCGGTGGTGCACACCGCCACGGGGCGGCGCGCGGCCGGAGTGGGCATCGTCGGCGCCGACGAGCGGTTCGCCGCCGTCTCGGTCGACGGCTTCCAGTGGAGGCCGCAGGGGCGCAGCGCCGTCGTCAACGCGCGCCTCGCCGGCGAGCTGGGCGCGCGACCCGGCGACGCTCTGCTCATCCAGTTCGAGAGGGAGAGCGACGTGCCGAGGGAGTCCGCGCTCGGCAAGAGGGAGGACACGCTGCAGCGCCTCCGGCTGGAGCTCTCCGGTGTGCGGCCGGACGAGGGCTGCGCGATCTTCGACCTGCGCAACCAGCAGGCGACTCCCCGCAACGTCTTCGTGCCCCTCGGCGTCCTCCAGCGCGCGCTCGATGCCGAGTCGAGGGCGAACGCGATCCTGCTGATCGGCCGCGATGGCTCGGCGGAGGAGCCGGCGGCCGTCGATCTCCAGGCGGCCCTCGCGCGGGCCTGGACGCTGGATGATCTGCGCCTTCGGCTGCGCGCCGACGCCGGCCGCGGCTACCTCTCGCTCGAGAGCCGCAACTTCCTGCTCGAGCCGCCCGCCGCCGAGGGCGCGAGAGCCGCGGCGGCCGACCTCGGTCTCCCGTACCTCGAGTCTCTCACCTACCTCGCCAACTCGATCCGGGCGGGAGAGCGCAGCATCCCGTATTCGCTGATCACAGCCCTCGGGTCGTGGACCTTTCCCGGCGGCCGCGCCGAGCCGCCTCTCGAGCCCGATGCAGCGAGGACGCTCGCCGAGCGCGGCAGCCTGCTCCTGAACGACTGGGCCTTCCGGGACCTCGGAGTCGAGACCGGCGCCGCGATCGAGATCTCCTACTACGCGGTGAAGGAAGGCGGCGATCTCGAGGAGGAGAGCGCGAGCTTCCGGGTGAGCGGCTCGGTCGCGCTCGAGGGCGCTGCCGCCGATCCGGGCTGGACGCCCCAGCTCGCGGGGATCTCGGACGCGCGGACCTTCGGCGACTGGGATCCCCCCTTCGAGATCGACCACGGGCGCATCCGCCAGATCGACGAGGAGTACTGGGACGAGCACCGCACGACGCCGAAGGCGTTCGTTCCGCTGGCGGACGGACAGGCGCTCTGGAGCAGCCGCTTCGGCGGGCTCACGTCGGTCCGCCTGCGGCTTCCGCCCGGCGAGCCTCCGGATGCCGCCGCCGAGCGCGCCGCCCGCGCGCTGCTGCGCCGCCTGTCTCCGGAGGCCTTCGGCCTCCGCATCGAGCCCACGCGCGATCGAGCGCTCCAGGCGGCCTCGGGCGGGACCGACTTCGCCATGCTCTTCATCAGCATGAGCTTCTTCATCATCGTCTCGGCGCTCCTCCTCGTGGCGATGACCTACCGCCTCGCGCTCGAGCGGAGGAGCCGCGAGCTCGGCATGCTCTCGGCCCTCGGCTTCTCCCGCGCCATCCTCCGGCGGACGCTCCTGGCCGAGGGGCTCGCGGTGGGAGTCGCCGGAACGGCCGTGGGCATCGCGGGCGGCGTTCTCTACGCCGGAGCGCTCATCGCCGGGCTCAGATCGTGGTGGCAGGGAGCGGTCAACGCTCCGTTCCTCTCGCTCCACGTCACCGCGTCGAGCCTCGCCATCGCCGCCGCCGTCAACATCATCCTCATCGCGGCGACGGTCTCCCTCGTCGCCCGGAAGGTCGCGGGCCTCTCGCCGCGCGCGCTCCTGAGCGGCCGCGGCTTCTCCGGGAGCGAGGCCGCGGGCTCGCCGGCCGGAGCGCGGCTCGAGGCGATCGCATCGTCGGTCCTCGTGCTCCTGGCCGGCCTCTTCTTCGCGCTGGCCCAGCTCGGCGCCATCTCGGTGGTGGTCGCCTACGTCGCGCAGGGCGTCTGCCTCTTCGCCGCCGGGATCGGCTTCCTCGCCTGGATCCTCCGCCGCCGCCGGCCTTCCCGCATCGGGGGACACGGCGTGCCGGCGATCCTCCGTCTCGGCGCGCTCAACGCGCGGCGCGCGGTCGGGCGCAGCCTGCTCACCGCGGGCCTCATCGCCTCGGCGACCTTCGTCGTCGTCACGGTGGCCGCGAGCCACCAGGACCCGCTGGGCGAGCGCCCCGATAAGTCTTCGGGCAATGGAGGATTCGCGGTGATGGCATCCTCCTCCTCGCCGATCTTCCGCTCCGTCTCCACGCCCGAGGGGCGCGACGACCTCGCTCTCTCGCCGCTGAGCCGCGAGCTGCTCGCCGCCGGCGGGACCCTGGTGGTCGCGATGCGCGAGCGCCCCGGCGACGAGACGAGCTGCCAGAACCTCTACAAGCCGCAGCAGCCGAGGATCCTCGGCGTGCCTCGAGCCTTCATCGAGCGCGGCGGGTTCGCCTGGGCGTCGAGCCTGGCCGAGACCGCCGAGGAGCGGGAGAACCCCTGGCTCCTCCTCGAGGAGGAGCGGCCGGACGACGTCGTGCCCGCCATCGGCGACCAGAGCTCCGTGGAGTGGATCCTGCAGAGCGGGCTCGGCGGGGACATCGCAATCGAGGACGAGCGGGGCCGCCCCGTGCGCCTTCGCATCGCCGGGATGCTGGCGCGGAGCATCTTCCAGGGCGCGCTTATCATCTCAGAGGAGCGGTTCCTCCGCCTCTTCCCGAACCGGACGGGCTGGTCGGCGTTTCTCATCGAATGTCCGCCCGAGCGCGCGGAGCCGCTGATCGAGGCCCTCGAGGCGGACCTCGCCGAGCACGGATTCGACGCGAAGACGACGGCGGAGGTGCTCGCCGACTACCTCGTCGTTCAGAACACCTACCTGCTGACGTTCCTCGTGCTCGGCGGGCTCGGCCTGCTCCTCGGAACGCTCGGCCTCGGCGCAACGCTCCTGCGCAGCGTCCTCGAGCGGCGGGGCGAGCTCGCGCTGCTGCGCGCGCTCGGCTACTCGCGCCGCCATCTCGGCTGGCTCGTCATCAGCGAGAGCGCATCCCTCCTCCTCTTTGGCATGCTCCTCGGAGCCGCGGCCGCCCTGATCGCCACGCTGCCCAACGTGATCGCGACGGCGTCGAGCATCTCGTGGCGCCTCCTCGCGGCGACGCTCCTCCTCGTCCTCGCGGCGGGCGTCGCGAGCTGCGCCCTCGCCCTCCTCTCGGCCCTCCGCACCCCGCTCCTGCCCGCCCTGCGCGAGGAGTGACGCAGCGCGGCGGATGCCGCGGGCCGAGTCCCGGCCGCCCGAGCGGCGCGCGAAGCGGGCGCTTCGCACCCCCCGCCGCCGGCGTGCCGAGGCTTGAGCGCC
>JAFGKN010000748.1 GCA_016928605.1 Planctomycetota bacterium
CATCCCTCGCGCTCGGCGAGCGTCCCGATCCAGTAGTGGAGGAGCCCGGACAGGGCGGGCGGGGCCTCCGCCGCCAGCTGCTCGAGGACTTCGATGCACGGGCGTCCCTCACCTGCGCCCGTCGAGGCGACGCGCGCGACGAACGCGTCGATATCCCCTTCGCGGTACGCTGCCGCGATCGCATCCAGCGAACAGCTCCGCGGATCGCTCAGCCAGGGATCGCTCAGCCAGCGCTGCACGATCGGCGTGGCCTGCGCCAATGGTAGCGCATTCACGCAGGGCTCCCTCGCCCATCGCATCGCCGCGAGCCGCGCGACCTTCCCCAGGTCGACCGAGAGCGCTCCGCTTGTCTCGAGCGCTCGCAGAAAGCTCTCGAGATCCTCGACGTCGCCTCTGTCGTAGTACGCGACCGCCACGATCAGGTCCTGCACGTCGCTGGGTATCGTCCGCCTCGCGGTCGCCCGCTCGATCCGCTTGCGCAGCTCGCGCTCGGGCGGCGCGATCTCGCCGTAGCGGATCTCGATCTCCCCCCGCGCCACGTCTCCCGCCCCGGTGACAGTCCCGTGGGTCGGCAGGCTCCGTCCGCCTGAGGTATGCCACGCGTCGTAGACCTCGCACCGCACGACCGTGCCATCCCGGAGGAGGATGCGGTACTCGAGGGGCTTTGCGCCGGCGAAGAGGATCTCGGTCGTCGTCCAGCCGCCGCGGTCGATCGTGACGACCTGCTTCGAGTCCTCCGTGCGCTCCGAGACGAGAGCGCCTCCGGTCGAGATCTCGTACGGAGCGAGAAACCAGGGCGCGTCTCTCCACTCATCGAGCACGTACTGGGGCCGCGACAGCACCTCCTCGAGGAGCGGATCGAGCATCGCGCTGACACCCTCCACGCCGATGTAGGCGGCGCGCCCCCCGTCGACGAGGATGCGCTCGCCGCTCGTGAAGAGGAGTACTCGCTCGTCGCCAATCGATGCGGCCAGGTCGCCGCCCGTCCTGAGATACTCCTTCAGCGCCGCCGACTCGCCTCCGGCGGCCGGCTGGTAGATCGACGGGTAGGCCACCTCGCCCCAGGGGTATCGCCCCCCGGCCCGCCGGTAGCCCATCCCTCCTGCCGGGATGACCACAAGTTGCCCTGGATCGAGCGTTCCGTCCCGGACGGTCACCGCGTTCCATCCCTGGACTGCAGTAGGAGCCATGCGGGCCTCAGCTCGTCTCTCCGATCGGACCGTAGACCCGCTGCTAGCCGCGGGGGAGGACGCGCTCCTCGTCTCGGCGCTTTGGGTGGCGGTGGTGACTGAACGCTCTTCCGCCGACTCGGATGCCGCTCCCGTCGTCGGGGGCACGGACGCGACGAGCCGCTCCGGAGCGGAGAGCGCCGGCGCGTCGAGTCCACTGGACAGCGAGTCGACGGCAAACGAGGACGGCTGCCCGCCGATCGGCGCGAAGCCGCCCCTCGAGCCAGCCCGAATGACTCCGCTGCTGCCCAGGTGAACAGGCTGAGTGAATGCATACACGCCCAAGGTCCACCCCTGGGTTCTCTGTTCGATCTCCCCCCAGCTCCAGCTCGACGGACTGCCCGTCATCCCCATGCCCCAGTAGCTGAGGATCTGCGGCGGCTGCGTCCTCCCGTGCCACTCGGCGGGGGCCGGGTAGAGCGCCCAGTGGTCGCGGCGGCCGCGGTCGATGCCGTACTCGGCGTACATCGCATCGTTCTCGAGGACGAGCAGCGAGGTGAAGGGAGTCATCACGTAGTACTCCTTGCCGAGCTGCACGATCTCCTTGCGATGCTCGAAGGCCGAGTCGCGCTCGAGCGCATCGATGCGCAGTCGGGCCCAGAGGCGCGGCACCCACCCGGCGCTCTCGGTCGGCTCCGGGAGGTCCATCGTCTCGCCGCGCAGCCGCAGACGAGCGGGCCACGGGCCATCGATCCGGCCGGCGATGCGCATCGCCTCGCCGTCGCGCAGCGTCTCGCGGTCAGCGTGGATCTCCCCCTCGACCGGTTTTCCAGCCGGGTCGAGGAGCTCCCACGCGATGTCCCGCCACTGGGTGGTCCGCAGCGAGCTGACCAGGTCGAAGGCGCGCCAGCCGATGCGCTCGTCCGGCGAGAGCGGCACGACGCGCCCTCCGCTGCGCGATGCGATCGAGGCGAGGAGCCGGCGGTCGTAGCTGCGGCTCACCGGGATCGCGAAGAAGGCGATCTTCTCCGGCAGGATCTCCGCGAGCAGCTCCGGCTCGACGCCGCTGATCGTGTCGACGCCGTCGCCCGCGTAGAGAATCATGTCGCCCTCGCGCGGCTCGCCGAAAAGCTGCTCGGCCGAACGCAGCGCCGCGGCGAGATCGCCCGCGCCGTAGAATTCCTCACCGTCGAGAAAGGAGGTGGCCGCGGAGAGGCCCGCGCGGTCGCGGGGGATGAACGAGTCTCGCCACGGCTTCGCCTCGGTGGAGTAGGCTAGCACGGCGATCGAGTCCTGGCGGTCGAGGGCCCGAAGGAGCCGCTTTTCGAGCCGCCGCTGCGCTTCCCTCTCCGCGCCCGTGGAGTTGCCGGAGCGGTCGGCGATGAGGAGGACGCGCCGCGGTCCGCGGTGGACTTCGCCCGCGATCTCGGGCGCGACGGTGATGCAGAAGGTCGTTCCTCCCTCCCCCTCGTGCGTTGCGTACTCGAGGGCCGACCGCTCGCGGCGGCGGATCTCGAGGAGCAGATCCTTCGCGGGACGTGCGTTGTTCTCCGAGTAGACGTACTCGACGGCGCCGGCGGCCTCGCCCACCTTCTCGAGCGCGTAGGTCGGCGCGGAGATCTCGGCGCCATCGGCATCGACGCCCTTGAGGAGGACGTGGATCGAGAACTCGCCCCAGGGCGCGGCGGGCTCGAGGAGCGGAAAGCGGTAGCGATCGTGCTCGTAGAGCGATTCGAGGGGCTGCTGGTAGCTCAGGATGATCCGCCGCTCGGTCCAGGGCTCGAAGGGGAAGATCCGCAGCCGGAAGGTGCTCCCCTCCATCCACTCGAGGATCGCCGGATCCTTCATCTTGCGGACGATCCCCTCGTAGACCTCCACCGCGCGGCCGCGCTCCGCCATCCCTCCCTCCATCAGCTTGCCACTGACGTACATCGCGAGGCGCGAGATCGACGCGTCGGGAGGCAGGGGGAAGAGGAACGTCCCCTCCACGCGGCTTCCGCTCGGATTGAAGAACGTCTGGTCGATCGTCGTGCGCGCCATGCCATCCTCGATGTGGACGTCGAGGTGGTAGCGCACGACGTCGAGCGGTCTCGATCCGCCGGCGCTGCCGGGCACGCGAGCGAGGCCCGAGAGGAACCCGCCCCCCGCCGGCGTCCCTTCGTCCCCCCCGTCGAACGCCCCTCCGGCGAAGCTCGCGAGGTGGCTGAAGCGGCGCGCCTGGCTCTTGGCCGGCCTTTGCGCCGCCCGCAGCACTCCCTGCTCGCCGGGCTCGAGGTCGACGCTTCCCTCATCGCTCGAGAGCGACGCCTTCCCGCTGCCGACGACGACGCGTAGCTCCTCATCCCCGGCCTCGACCACCAGCCGCGTGCCGTGCACCTTCACGCGGCCGTCGGGATGCGCGATCTCGAAAGGCTCGCCGGTCGGCTCCACGTCGAGGAAGATGCGCCCCGAATCGAGCCGGACGCGCCGCGGCTCCTCCCACTCGAAGCTAGCGCCTGCCTCGGCGATGATGCGGGCGTCGCCGGTCGTCCACTCGCGGCTCGCCGCGCTCGGCCCGGCATCTCCGCCGCGATCGTCTCCTCCCGCGGAGAGGAACCAGAGGCCGATTCCCGCGATCGCGAGGACCGCCGCCGCGATGGAGCCGCCCGCGATGCGGCGCACCTTGCGCGCTCGCCGGGCCGCAGGATCGAA
>JAFGKN010000749.1 GCA_016928605.1 Planctomycetota bacterium
ATGCCGAAGACATCCCAGCGCGAGAAGATCGCCTACGCCAAGACGCTGCGCCAAGGCGGCACCACGCGGATGGCGGACATCCAGAAGGGCGTGAAGGCGAAGTTCGGCACCGGACTGAACTTCGTCGACATGGCGCGCGTCGTCCCCAAGAAGGCCGGCGCCAAGGCCCCGGCCCCGAAGCGCGGTCCGGGCCGCCCACCCAAGGCAAAGGCCAGCGCCCGCGGCGGCCGTCCGAAGGGCTGGTCCCCCGATCAGTGGCTGCTGGTGGTTGGTGACGATGGCGAGACGTTCGGCAGCAAGCGGAAGCTCGAGGCTCGGGTCGCCAAGGCCATCGGGGAGGGCGTGCCGCCGAGCGCGATGGCGCTCTACGCCAAGACCGGCATGAAGCTCCTGGTGAAGACGGCGATCACCGTGTAGGGCATCCCGCCACGGCCGGGGCGCGGCGCGCTGCGGGCAAGACAGGGAGGCCCATGGAGGAAGGGTCCTCGCTCGCCGGTTCCTGCCGCGCTCACACATAGACCATGGGCACCGGCCGGCTCGGTCGCACCTGCCACGCCGCCAGCGCCAGCGCGATCACGCAGTCGTCGTGCACACCGCTCGGCGCGCCGGTCTTCACGTTGCCGGCATCGGTGACACTGAACTCGAAGCTCTCCAGCTCGTCGATCCCGTCCGGCCAGAGATCCGCGCGCGGTAACGTGATCAAGCCTTGCTCGAACATCAGGCTCAGGTTGTCGATGACCGCGGCCTTGGTGCGGGCGGTGAAGGGATACGCGACCGCGTTGCAGCCGGCGCGGCGCAGGGACTCGAAGACCGGCTCGCCTGCGCCGGTCGAGTCCACGAGGACGCGAGCACGGTGGTACCGGTCGGTGGCCGCTCGAATGCGATTCACCTGTACCGACCAGTCGAGGCGGTGAAAGCGGTCGACGAACACCACCTCGCGGTTCTGATTCAGCACCACGAGCACGGTGAAGTCCTCGATTTTCGCCAAATCGAGGCCGGCGTAGTAGTACTCCTTCGGCTGCGGCGGCTGCCACGCGCCGGTCGCGCAGTCGCGGATGTTGCGAAAGACCGCGCCCGCGCCCTCGAGGAACTCGCCACCGTACTCCTGCTTGAACACGCGCTCCGGCAGGCGCTCCCGCTCCTGCTCGATCAGCTCGGCGCTCACGTACGGGTTGGTCCACGAAGGGTGGTTCCAGCTCGCGTAGTCGGGATCGACCCCCTGACCCCGGCGGAAGAGATCGTAGTACCAGCCCTTCCCCTTCGGCGTGGAGATCATGAGCGCCCAGCCGTGTCTGTCCAGCAGCCGCTGCGAAAGATGCGACTCCCAGATCGTTGGCTTCAGGCGCGCGGCTTCGTCGATGATCACCCAGTCGAGCCCTTCGCCGAGCAGGCTGACCGGGTTGTCCGCCGACTTTCCCCGGATCTCGCTCGCGCCGCCGGCGAGGTTTCGGAGCACGAGCCGCCGCTCGCTCTCCTTCAGCGCGATGATCCGATGGCGGAGATGCTCGGCGGCCAGCACGATCAGCTCCCGGTAGACCTTGTCGGCGAGATCGTACGTCGGCGCCACGACCCAGCCGATCGACCGCTCCTTCGGCTGCATGGCCGCACAGAGTCCTTCCATGGCGGCACAGAGCGTTTTTCCCCACCGCACCCCGCAGGCGACGATCCGCCTCGAGGCGGTGGAGCTGTGGATCGCCCACTGCCCCGGGTGCGGCTGGTACCCCATGTCCCGGAAGAACGCGGCCGGGCTGAGCCGCCTGGCGACGGTCGCGATCGCCATCGGCTACGCTCCGTGCCCTAGGAGCTTCAGTGCCAAGAACACGGCCATGCCGCTCCCGACGAACCCGACCAAGAGCCATCCCGCCGCCGGCGCCCACCGCTCGATCCGTGCCCACCGGGACCGCCTCATGCCACACCTCCGTCCGCGTCTTCCTCGTCTGCGCTCGACGCATGCGGTTCGCCCCCGGGCGCCGGTTCCTGCCGGTCCACCGGCACGAGCCACCGCTCGTACTCGCGCTTGATGATCGCCTCGACGCTCTTGGTCTCGGCGTCGGCCGGCTCGCCCCGGATCTTCCGCTCCTCCGTCATCGCCTGGCCCAGCGCGCGGCATGCCTCCATCGCCGTGTTCAAGGGCATGGCCTTCAGCGCCTCGAGGGCGCGGGCCTGGATCGCCTTCACCTGGCGGAGGTGCCGCTCCATCATCTCGTCGAGCGTCTCCTCGGTCCGCTTGGCCATGTGGTCGCGGACGCGCGTGTCCCGCTCCACGATCTTTCCCTGCCAGTTCTCCGCCATCGCCCGCTTCACCACGGCGCGCTTGGTGACGCCGTAGTGCTCGGCCACCGCCTGGTAGCTCCGCGCGGTGCCCAGGCTGTAGTAGTACTCGTACGCGTCCAGCGGCAGCTTCGTCGCCATCGTCTCAGCTCCTGTCTTCCTTCACCTGCTCGAACGTTTGCCCGGTCTCCTCGAGATGGGCGCGTGCCCCGGTCAGTTTCTGCCAACGCTCGACAATCACATCGCTGTACGCTGGATCGATCTCCATCAGGTACGCGTGCCGCCCCAGCGCCTCCGCGCCGATCAGCGTCGAGCCGCTGCCGCCGAAGAGGTCCAGCACGTTCTCGCCGCGTTTCGACGAGTACTCCAGCGCGCGCGTGGCGAGCTCGACGGGCTTTTCCGTGAGGTGCGACATGGCCGCCGGGTTGACCTTCTTGACGTGCCAGAGGTCGGTGGCATTGGCGGGGCCGAAGAAGCGGTGTGCGGCGCCCTCTTTCCATCCATAGAATGCCAGCTCGAAGGACCCCATAAAATCCTTCCGGGTCAGCACGGGGTGCTCTTTATCCCACACGATGCCCTGGGAGAAATACAGGCCGGAGGCCTTCAGCGCGGGCGGGTAGTTCCCGAGGTTCGCGTAGCCGCCCCAGATGTAGAACCCGCCGCCCGGGATCAGCACGCGAGACATGTTCCCGAACCACGCGAGCAGCATCTCGGCGAACGCCTCGTCGCTGACGAAGTCGTTCTGCAACGGCCGGTCCTTCGGGCGCATCTTCGCGGTGGTGCCGCGGGCCTTGCTCTTGCCGCGGTGGAGATCGAACGACTGGTGATGCATCAGCTTGCCTTCGTGGCGGGCCGCGAGGCGC
>JAFGKN010000010.1 GCA_016928605.1 Planctomycetota bacterium
AGGAGGTCGAGGAGCAGTACGGCCTCTACGACCACTACGAGCCGGCGCGGATGGTGGTGATCCCTCCGGGGGTCGATCTGCGGCTTTTTCACCCACCCGGCCGCGAGAAGGAGCGCCCTGCGATCCAGGACGCGATCGACCGCTTCCTCCGGGAGCCCGACAAGCCCATGATCCTCGCGATGGCACGCCCCGACCCCCGGAAGAACCTGGCGGCTCTCATCCAGGCGTATGCGGAGGATCCGGCGCTTCGCGAGAAGGCCAACCTCGCGATCATCGCGGGGAACCGCGACGAGATCGCGTCGATGGAGAAGGTGTCGCGGGAGGTCCTCACCGAGATCCTCCTCCTTGTCGACAAGTACGATCTCTACGGCAAGGTCGCCTATCCCAAGCGCCATGAGCCGGATGACGTGCCGCACATCTACCGGCTCGCCGCCCGCCGGCGCGGCGTCTTCGTCAACCCGGCGCTCACGGAGCCGTTCGGGCTGACCCTCATCGAGGCCGCGGCCAGCGGGCTTCCGCTCGTGGCGACGAACGACGGCGGCCCCCGCGACATCCTCGCCCAGCTCCAGTGCGGAGTGCTCGTCGACGCTCTCTCGGTGGAGGAGATCCGCGGAGCGCTGCGCCGCGCTCTCGAGGATCCACTGCAGTGGAAGGAGTGGTCCCGGCGCGGCGCCAGGTACGCCCCGCGGCTCTACGGATGGAAGACTCACGTCGCGAACTACCTGAAGGCTGTGGAGAAGAACCTCGGCCATCGGCGCCGCCACCGTAGATTCTCCCCCAGGAGCCGCCTGCCGACGATCGACCGGATGCTGATCTGCGACATCGACAACACGCTGATCGGCGACCGCGGGGCCCTGCGGGATCTCCTGGAGGTGATCCGCTCGACGCCGGCGCTCGGCTTCGGCGTGGCCACCGGCCGCCACCTGGAGCTCACGCTCGACGTCCTCGATGAGTGGGACGTGCCTGTGCCGGACGTCCTCATCACCTCGGTGGGGACGGAGATCCACTACGGGGAGAAGCTCGCGCGCGATGGGGGCTGGAGCCGCCGCATCGACTACCGGTGGAATCCCGAGGCGATCTGCGATGTCCTCCGCGGCGTCCCCGGCCTCGTCCTGCAGCCCGAGGAGATGCAGCGGCGCTTCAAGATCAGCTACTTCTGCGATCCCCGGAAGGCGCCGAGCATCCGCAGCCTCGCGCGCGACCTCCGCCACCGCGATCTGCCGGTGAAGCTCGTCTACTCCCATGGGCAGTTTCTCGATGTGCTGCCGGTTCGCGCCTCGAAGGGGCTCGCCGTCCGCTTCTTCGCCATGCGATGGGGGCTCGAGCCGGATCACATCCTCGTCTGCGGGGACTCCGGAAACGACGTGGAGATGCTCTCGGGCGAGACGCTCGGCGTGGTCGTCGGCAACTACTCGAAGGAGCTCGAGCGCCTGAGAGGGCGCGAGAGGATCTACTTCGCCGGGGCGCCCTACGCCCGAGGCATCCTCGAAGGCATGGAGTATTACGACTTCCTCGGCGAGATCCGCGCCCCGGAGGTCGTGGAGTTCACCGCATGATCGAGACGTTCGTCGAGTGCCTGTCGCAGCAGCGGCAGGTCTTCTATCTCTGGCTCCACCGGCTGCAGGCGCTCGGAAAGCCGTTCGTCCTGCGCTCCGACCTGCAAGACGCGCTCGGCGACCTGCGGCTCGCGGCGGAGGAGGAGATCCCGGATGACTCTCCCCTCTGGCGCATCGCCCGACGGAGCCAGGAGGCCGCGATCTCTCCTCCGTGGGTCGCGCTCGCGATGCGCCCGCGAATCGGGGTCTGGAGCAACGCGAAGGTCCACATGGACCGGCTCGACGTCGAGCCCATCTCCACGGCCGAGTACCTCCTTTTCAAGGAGCGCCTCGTCGACGGCCAGGATCCCGACGACGAGTGGAGCCTCGAGGTCGATCTCGGTCCCTTCCAGCGCGAGTTTCCCCGGATGCGCGAGGCGAAGTCGATCGGGCGCGGAGTCGAGTTCCTCAATCGACACCTCGCCGGGCGTCTGCTGCGGGATCCGGATCAGGGGAGCCGGCTGCTCCTCGAATTCCTGAAGGTGCATCAGCACCAGAACGTGCAGCTGATGCTGAACCGCCGCGTGGAGACCGTCTCGGACCTGCGAGGGGCGATCCGGTCAGCGCTCGAGCGCCTCGCGCGATGCCCCGAGGACAAGCCGTGGGCCGAGATGCGCGACGAGCTCCAGGCGCTGGGGTTCGAGCCGGGCTGGGGAGACACCGCGCGCCGCGTTGCAGAGAGCCTCGAGATCCTCTCCGATCTGCTCGAGGCTCCGGAGCCGGCGCAGCTCGGGGATTTTCTCGGCCGTCTGCCCATGATCTTCAAGATCGTGATCCTCTCGCCGCACGGCTACTTCGGCCAGGACAACGTGCTGGGGCTTCCCGACACGGGCGGCCAGATCGTCTACATCCTGAACCAGATCCGTGCCCTGGAGGAGGAGCTGCAGCGGCGGATGAGGGAGCAGGGGCTCGAGATGACGCCGGAAGTCCTGGTGGTCACGCGGATGATCCCCGAGGCCAGGGGGACGAACTGCGACCAGCGGCTCGAGCCGATCGCGGGCACGCAGCACTCGCGCATCCTGCGCATCCCCTTCCGCAGCCGCGCAGGGGAGGTGGTCCCCCACTGGATCTCGCGCTTCGAGGTCTGGCCCTACCTCGAGCGGTTCGCGCGCGACGCCGAGCGGGAGATCCTTGCCGAGCTGGGCGGCCGTCCCGACCTCATCGTGGGCAACTACTCCGACGGCAACCTCGTGTCGAGCCTCCTCGCCCAGCGCCTGCGGGTCACGCAGTGCACCATCGCCCACGCGCTGGAGAAGTCGAAGTATCTCCTCTCCGATCTCTACTGGCGCGACATAGACGGCGAGTACCACTTCTCCTGCCAGTTCATGGCGGACCTCGTCTCGATGAACACGGCGGACTTCATCCTGACCAGCACGTACCAGGAGATCGCGGGGACCGAGGAGACCATCGGGCAGTACGAGAGCTACGGCGCGTTCGCGATGCCCGGTCTCTGCCGCGTCGTCCAGGGCATCGACGTCTTCGATCCGAAGTTCAACATCGTCTCCCCCGGCGCGGCCGCCGGCTTCTTCTTCCCCTACTTCGAGACGGATCGCCGCATGGCGGGCCTCCACGCGGAGCTGTCCGACCTGGTCTACGGAGGCCCCCTCGACGGCAGGACGCGCGGCGTTCTGGAGAACCGCGAGAAGCCCATCCTCCTGACGATGGCCAGGCTGGACCGGGTCAAGAACCTGGCCGGTCTCGTCGAGTGGTTCGCGAAGAACGATCGGCTCCGCGAGCGGTGCAACCTCCTCGTCAGCGCCGGGCACGTCGACCCCGACC
>JAFGKN010000139.1 GCA_016928605.1 Planctomycetota bacterium
CCCGGCATCCGGCGCGGCGAACGCGTGGAGCACGATGACGCGGGACGCGGAGCGCGGGAGGCCCAGCTCGGCGGCCACGTGAAACGATGACCGCGTCCAGAGGAGGTCGGCGAGGGAGGGCTCTTGAGCCGCCGCGCGCTCCGGTCGAGCGATCGACGCTGCGCTCGCGACCGCCGCGGCGGGCAGGGCGGCGAGTCGCCGTCGTGGCGCCGCTGGCCGCTCCGCGTCGCCCTGCCGCCAGAGGAGCCCCGCGAGGAGGGCGAGGAAGACGAGGGCCGCGGCGGCTGAGAGAGAGGAGAGGACCGAGCGCGGAGGCGGAATCCGCAGCCGGCGGTCGGCCCGCGGCAGGGGAAGCTCCTCGATCCGCGAGAGGATCCGCCTGCGCCGGCGCGCCGCCTCGGCGGCGCCGCGCCGCGCGATGCGCTCCCTGCGCGTATCGACGTCCTCGGCGCTCTCGGCGTCCCGGGCATCCCAGCAGCCGAGCCCGGAGCTCGCCTCGCAGGCTCCGGCGAGGACACGCCGCAGCAGGGCGTCGTGCTCGCGCAGGAAGCGCCGGCACGCGGCGCAGCGATCGAGGTGGCGCCGGACGCGCAGAAGAGTGCTGCGGTCCTCGAGCTCCCCGGCTGCGTAGAGCCTGAGGGAGGGGCGCAGAATCTCACAGATCGCCTTCAATCCATCGTCTCCTCACGCTCAGGCGATGGCTAAGACGCGATCTCGCCTGGCGGATCAGGTGATCGACGCGGGAGAAGGAGAGGTCCATCCTCCGCGCGATCTCGCGGTACGGAAGTCCTTCGAAGTACTTGAGGACGAGCGCCCGCCGCTCGTCGAGCGGAAGCGTTCCCAGGAGCGGATCGACCTCGCAGCCGCCGTCGCCTTCACAGGCGCCGCCGGCCATGCGCCTCTCGATCTCCTTCCTCTTCTCTTCCAGGGCCCGCCGCTCGACCGCCGACCTCCTGGTCCAGTCGCGGCAGAGCGAGCGCGCGATCTGGTACAGCCAGGGGGCGAAGCGCCGGCGATCCTTCAGCTCGCCGAGCCTTTCGAAGGCGCGCAGGAACGTCTCCTGCGCGACATCCTCCGCGTCGGCGCCCCGGCATCCGAGCAGCCGGCGACAGAGTCCGAACACCGCCGGCTCGTAGGTCTCGACGAGGGGCCGGAACGCCTCCCGATCGCCCTTGAGGACGCGGGCGATCAGCGAGGGCGCGTCCGGCTCCTCCGCCGGCTCCTGGAGCGGGCGGATCAACTGGAGGATGTTTTCGGAGGCCTCGGATCGCGACATTTCTCGCAGGTTGAGACTCGCCGAGCGCTTCCCCGCCGTGAGCGGCGCCCGGCCGGCTGGACTGCGGAGGGGAGGAGAAGCCACAAGCTGGTCCTGAGCAGGGGCTTGCGCCTGCCGCTGCCCCGGACGCGACGGCGGGCGCCGGGGCGAGAGGCGACCATTCTGGGGGCCCAGCGAAAGCTTGTCAACCAGAGGCCGGCCGGCACCCCGGCGTTTCCGCCTCCTCGGGCCGGTTGCGGTAGTCCTCGCCGAGCTCGCTCCGGAGCATGTCCTGGAGCTCCTTGCCCTGGATGACCTCCCTCTCCAGGAGGGTGGACGCGATCCGGTCGAGGCAGACGCGGTGCCTCTCGAGGATCTTGGTCGCCGCCTCGCTGTTCTCCTGCAGGATCCTCTTGACCTCGCTGTCGATCTCCTCGGCCGACCGGTCGCTGTAGTTCCTCTCCTCCTGGAAGAAGTCGCGCCCGAGGAAGACCTGCTGGTGGTCGCGGCCGAACGTCACGGGGCCCATCCGGTCGCTCATGCCGTAGCGGCAGACCATCGCCCGCGCGATGTGAGTCGCGCGGTCCAGGTCGCTGGCCGCGCCCGTGGAGAGCTCTTCGAAGACGAGGATCTCCGCGGCGCGGCCGGCCAGCAGCGTCTTGAGACGGTCGACAAGGGCGTTCTTGATCGTGAGGTAGCGGTCGTCATCCGGCGTCTGCATGGTGTAGCCGAGGGCCGCGTGGCCGCGCGGCACGATCGAGATCTTCCGCACCGGGTCGGAGTGGACCGTCAGCGCGGCGACGAGGGCATGGCCGGCCTCGTGGTAAGCGACCCGCTTGCGCTCCTCCTCGCCCAGGCGTCGGCTCTTGCGCTCGGGACCAGCGATCGTCCTCTCGACGGCCTCGTCGACGTCCTGCTGCTCGATCATCTGCTTGCCGCGCCGGGCCGCCAGCAGGGCGGCCTCGTTGAGGGCATTGGCGAGGTCCGCGCCCGTGAAGCCGGGGGTGGCGGCCGCGATCGTCGCGAAGTCCACATCCGGCGAGAAGGGCTTGCCGCGCGCGTGCACCTCGAGGACCGCCTTGCGCCCCTTGGCGTCCGGGGCGTCGATGACGATCTGCCGGTCGAAGCGGCCCGGGCGGAGGAGCGCCGGATCGAGGACATCGGGCCGGTTCGTCGCCGCGAGGAAGATCACCCCGTGCGTCGTGTCGAAGCCGTCCATCTCCACGAGGAGCTGGTTGAGCGTCTGCTCCCGCTCGTCGTGTCCTCCTCCGAGTCCCGCGCCGCGGTGGCGGCCGACCGCATCGAGCTCGTCGACGAAGACGATGCAGGGGGCCTTGTTCTTCGCCTGCTGGAAGAGGTCGCGGACGCGGGCCGCGCCGACGCCGACGAACATCTCGACGAAGTCGGACCCGCTGAGCGTGAAGAAGGGAGTCTTCGATTCTCCGGCGACGGCGCGCGCCAGGAGGGTCTTTCCGGTGCCGGGCGGTCCGACGAGGAGGAGACCCTTCGGCATGCGGCCGCCCAGGGACTGGTACTTCTTCGGCGACTTCAGGAAGTCGACGACCTCCTTCAGCTCCTCCTTGGCCTCGTCGCAGCCGGCGACGTCATCGAAGGTGACGTCCTGGATGTCGCCCTGGAGCTTCGCGCGGGAGCGCCCGAACGAGAGCGCCGCGCGGCCCATCTGCCCGCTCTGGCGCATCAGGAGGAACCAGAAGCCGAAGATCAGCACGAAGGGGAGCACCCAGACCATCAGGGTCGGCCAGAATCCGCTCGACGGCTGCCCCTCGAACCGGATGCCCTTCTCGACGAGCAGGTCGACGAGGGTCGAGTCGCGCAACGCGTTGACCTCGAAGAAGAACGTCTTGCCGAGGTCTTCCGGCTTCAGAACGAGCCGCCCGCCGAAAGGAGGGCTGAACTTCTTGAGCTTCTCTCCGATGTCCGGATCGCTGGACTTGCTCTGGATGTCCGCGAGGATCTCCTCGTTGGATGCGGGGAGCTTCGCGTCGTCGGGGATCACCATCACGCCGTAGTGCGTCTCCTCGCCCAGCCGAACCCAGTCGACGTAGTCGTTGGCGATCGCCCAGAGGAACTCGTCGTAGCTCGCCTTCTTCCTGACGTCCTGGACGAGCATCGCCAGCAGGATGATCGCGACCAAAGCGAGGAGGACATACGTGAGGCTGATCCGGAACTTCTTCGGTGAGGGCTGGCGATCGGGATGGGGCTTCGACTCCGCCGGCGGTTTCTTCTTGTCGTCGGTCAAGTTATGGCCTGTGCGAGGAGTGGTCGTCGATCGATGAACGCGTGAAGCATGATATCATAACCCGTCATGAAGGGCGATGCGAACAGAGGCGGCGCTCTCCCGCGCATTCCTGTGGACTACCGCAGGGCGCTCGAGGCGCAGGAGCGGCTGGTCGCCCTGCGGCAGGCGGGCGAGATCCCCGACACGCTCTGGCTGCTCGAGCACCGGCCGGTGATCACCTATGGAACGGCGGGGGGGCTGGACCATCTCCGCGCCTCCCGCGAGGCGATCGGGCGGAGCGGCTACTCGCTCGTCGCGACG
This sequence comes from Planctomycetota bacterium, assembly GCA_016928605.1. GTDB lineage: Bacteria > Planctomycetota > UBA8108 > UBA8108 > UBA8108 > JAFGKN01. Next base: position 3,816 of record JAFGKN010000139.1, read on the forward strand.
CGGAGGGGAGGGGACGTCACGTGCCACGAGCCGGGGCAGCTCGTCGGCTATCCGATCGTGCAGCTCGGCCCCTCCGGCGGCGAGCGGGATCTGCACCTCTACCTCCGCCGCCTGGAGGAGTCGCTCATCCGGCTCCTCTCGGGACTCGGCCTCCGGCCGCGCCGCGTCGAGGGCCGCACCGGCGTCTGGCTCGAGGCATCCGGAGAGCGGCCGCTCCGGAAGATCGCCGCTCTCGGAGTCCGGTGCGCGCGGTGGGTGACGTCGCACGGCCTGGCCCTCAACGCGGTGAACGACCTCGCCGGCTTCCGGCTCATCGTCCCCTGCGGCATCTCCGATGCTCCGGTGACCAGCCTCGCCCGGGAGCTCGGCGCGGACGCGCTGCCGAGCTGGGACGTGCTCTGCGCCAGCCTCCATCGCATCCTCGAAGAGACGCTCGAGCGACCGCTGCGCCTTCTCGCCGGGCCCGAGGCCGTGCCGGTCGACGAGGCGTGAGCCGCTCGCCGTCGAGGCTCTCGCTGGCTCGCTACCCGAGGGCTCCCGTCTCCAGGAAGTAGCGAAGGCGCGTGAGGAAGCGCGCCGCGAGCAGGCCGTCCACGGCGCGGTGATCGCAGGAGAGCGTCACGCGCATCACGGGCCGGGGGAAGAAGCCTCCGCCGGCCGCCACGATCTCGTCCCGGACGCCGCCGACCGCGAGCAGCGCGCCCTCCGGCGGATTGATGATCGCGGCGAAGGACTCGACGCCGAACATGCCGAGGTTCGAGACCGTGAACGTGCCCTGGCCCATCCCGATGAGCTTGCCCTGCTGCGCCGCGGTGACGATCCTGCGGGACTCCTCCGCGATCTCGAGCAGCCCCTTGTCCTGCGCGCGCAGGATCACCGGCACGACGAGCCCCTGGTCGCTGCCGACCGCGACGCCGACGTTGATGTCCTCTGGATAGTCGATGCGGTCGCCGGAGACGCGGCAGTTGACCTGCGGCTCGTCGCGCAGCGCGAGGACGACGGCGCGGATGACGAGATCGTTCACCGTCACCTTGGTTCCCTGCTGGGCGAGAGCCGACTTGACGGCGAGCGCGCTCGCCATGTCGACGGGCAGCGTGGCGTAGAAGTGGGGGATGGTGCTCTTCGACTGCTGGAGGGCGCTCGCGATCGCCCTCCGCATGCCCTCCATCGCCACAGAGGCCGCGGGTCGCGGCGCCGGGGGCGGATAGGGGCGCGCGAGGGAGGCGAGCGGAAAGATCGCGCCGCCGTTGGTCGCGGGCCGGACGGCCGGAGCGACTTCCACGTCCCTGCGCAGGATGCGGCCGCCGGGCCCCGTGCCCCGCAGGCCGGCGAGGGGGATGCCTCGGCCGGCCGCCAGACGGCGCGCGAGAGGGGACGCCAGGATGCGGCGGCCGCGACCGTCCACCATGCTGTCTCCGCCGGCGAGAGGACCCGCCGGGGATGCCGGGATCGCGGGAGCCGCTGCCGGAGGCCCCACCGCCTGGGGCGCCATCGACGCGCGGTACGTCGGCGAGATCAGCGGGGCTGCCCGCGGGGCGGGCGCGGGCGGCGGCGACGGCCTCGCCGGCGGCGCAGAGGTAGCGGGGGGCGGCGACGGCCTCGCCGGCGGCGCAGCGGGAGTGGGAGCCGAGGCATCCGTCGCGAGCGGATCGGCGCTGGCCGCTCCGGCCGGAGGAGCCGCCTGGCGGATCGCATCGAAGTCGATCTCCTCGCCGGCACCTCCGATGACTCCGACCACGACGAGCACGGGGCAGGACTCCCCCTCCTGGAGGAAGACCTTGCGGAGGACTCCGCTCTCGAGCGCCTCGACCTCCAGGTTCGCCTTGTCCGTCTCGATCTCCAGCAGCGGATCGCCGCGCTCGACGTGCTCGCCCTCCTTCTTGAGCCAGCTGACGATGCGACCTTCGGTCATGCTCTGACCGGCCTTGGGCATGAGAATCGGGTGGGCCATGAGTCGAATAGGCTCCTCGGTTGCGGGTTTCGATGCCGAGTGGAAAGGGAGCGCCGCCGGCCAGCGGAGACAGGGCGGTCATCAGTTCCTGTAGCGAATCGATCGCCGGCTTGCGAAAGCGATGGCGGATCAGCTGCCGCAGCCCGCTTCTCTGGTCACTCAGAGGCATCCTTGAGCGCGGTCAGCTGTATCCGCCGGCATCCGCAAGAGGCACTCATTATGGTCCCTTCGCCGCCGCTCTTCAACGGGCATGTCGCGCTCGAGCGCGGCGGGATCGCGGATCTACTCCGGCAGCTCCTCGAGCCCTCGGGCGACGAGGCCGGCGATGGCGCTCGCGTCGGCCGCGCCCGCGCCCGCCGGTCCCCAGATCTCACGGAGCGTCCGCTCCGCCTCTCGGCGGTCCGGCCTCCGGCCGCCGAGGAGGTAGACGAGGGCCGCGGCCGCGCCGCGCGCGAAGCGGGAGGGACGGATGCCCTGCCCGAGCGCCAGCCGCATCGTGCCGACGAGGCGGTCGTCCCAGCCCAGCTTCCGCTCGGGGTCCCGCGCGACCCGCTCGATGCGGTCGCCGAGGTGCGGGTTGAGCATGCGCCGCAGCAGGTCGTCGGCGTACTCCTCGTAGCCGCGCGGCGTGAAGAGTGGATCCACGCCTGCATGCTTGCGGATCAGAGCCGCTCCGGACTCCTCGATGAAGGCGGCGCGCACATCGCCAAGAAGCCGCGGATGGCTCCGCAGCTCGTGCATCTGCTCGAGGCCGTGCAGCGCGCCGGTGTAGCCGGCGAGGGCGTGGGCCGCGTTGTGCCCGTAGAGCTTGGCCTCCTCGAACGGGACGAGATGCTCCTTCTCCTCGAAGATCCGGATCCCGCGGTGATACGAGGCGCCGCCGCCTCGCGGCCGGCTGATGAGGATGCGGCTGTACTCCTCGACGAGGTGAGCCTTCGCGCCGCCGGGGACGAGCGGAGCCAGGCCCCGGCGGCGGATCTCCTCCGGATCGGAGACCACGCCGCTCATCTTGCCGATGACCGTGTTCAGGAACGAGACCGCAGCGAGCGCGTCGGCGCGGCCTTTCCCGGCGATCTCCTCGCCCACGGCCGCGAGCAGGATCTCCGCCGCCTCGTTGTGGTTCTCGGCGGCGTAGAGCAGGCCCGGCCGGCCGGCCCGCCCTTCGATGCCGCGCGCCAGCAGCCGGTGGATGGAGCCGGCGCCGTCTCCACGGTAGAAGCGGACGCTGGGCACCGCCGTGGCGATCTCGTCGGCCTCGCGGATCGCCTCGATGATCCGCCGGCGGTCCTCGTCCACGGCCGGATCGAGGATCTCGACGGGGCCGATGCGGGAGGTCTCGATCCCTCCGGCGTGTGCGATGTTCACTGCGCAGAGCCCGCCGCCCGCCCGGACGGCTCGAACGAGGCCGGCGTCCACCTCTGCGGCCACGAGGCGGCCGAACTCGCCGCTCGAGAAGGCCTCGTGGAGGAACAGCCCCGTCTGGATGGGGCCGAGCCCGAATCCGACGAACGTTCGATTCCCGCTGAGCGTCATGGGCGCGGCCGCCTCCACTCGAGAAGAGAGTCGGGTCCGGCCGAGGCGCGATCGTCGCTTCCGCCGCTCCCTCGGGCTCAGTAGTGCAGGTGGAGCAGCTGGGAGCAGCCCCCGGCGGGGAGCAGGACGACGAAGAAGTTGTCGTAGACGTCGCCGCTCACCGGGATGCTCCGGACGCCCTCGAGGCCGAGACCCTCCAGGATGTCGTGAATGGTGTAGCTGTGGTGGGAGACCACGGTAAAGGTCCCGGCGGGAAAACTCAAGACGCGGCGGACGACCTCCTCGGGCGCATCGTCGTCGATCTGCTCGACCGGCAGGCCGCCGTGCGCCAGGGATGTCGGCTCGAGCGTCTGTTGAGTGCGGATGAGGTCGCTGGCGATGAGGTGGTCGATCGGCGCGGTGGCGAGCATCTCGGCGAGCCGCAGTGCCCGCAGCTCGCCCTCCGGGCTCAGCGGGGCGTCGCTCGGTCCGTCCTTCTCCGCATGGCGGACGATGATGACGGTCGAGACCGGTGCCGACGCGGAGTCGCACCGGAGGGGGACGTCACCGCCCAGGAAGAGAAAGCGCAGGAGACAGACCGCATCGCTCACGTCGACCGATCCATCGCCGTTGAGGTCTGCCGAGGTGGGGGAGGGGACGCAGTCGGCGAGCGCCGGCGGGCTCTTCCCGCGGAATCCGCGCCCCGCGAGGAGACCGAGACCGAAGACTGCCAGGCAGAAGGCCGCGCGCTTGAGCCGCAGGTTCATGTCGATGCTCTCCAGGAAGTGCGGAGGTGAGCGAGCCGGAGGCGCCGAGCACGATGGCGAGAGGAGCCCGTCGCCGCACCCGATCGACCCGCTGCGCCTGTATTACGGATGATTGTAGCGGCTGGGACCGCGAGTCCCGGGTTATTTTCGGGAAGCCAGGGCCGTCGCCCGCCTCGGCCTGCGCCCCGGCCTGGGATTCCGCCACGATCTCGGCCCCGGTCTCGGCCTCGGCCTCCGGCTCCGAAGCCGCGAGCCCTCGCGTCCCGCTGAGGCCGTCCTTTTTGATTGGATCCCGCGCGAGCCGGTGGCTTTAATGCACCGCCCTGGGCGAGATAGACGCCGAGTCTTCCATCCCGCACGTATCGTTTTCATCGCGCATCGCGACGAGCGCCGGAGCGGAGGCCGGAAGAGCCCCGCCGACCTCGACGAGGCAGTCCGTGCCCCCGCCGGCGGGACGTCGCGGTGAGCGGCCGACAGGAGGTTTGCCACACATGTCGATTCGAAGATCCCGAGCCACCCTGCTGATCGTCGGATTCTTCTGCGCGGCCGGATGGGCGCTGCCCGCCGCCGCTCGGCCGGTCCACCACGTGGTGCTTTTCAAGTTCAAGGCGGATGCGAGCGCCCGCGAGATCCACGACATCGTCCAGGGCGTGGGGCAGCTCCCGTCGAAGATCCCGGGCATCACCGGGTACCAGTGGGGGAGGAACAACAGCCCCGAGGGGCTCGACAAGGGATTCACGCACGCCTTCGTCCTGAGCTTCGAGAGCGCCGAGGCCCTCGCGGCCTACGCCCCGCACCCGGCGCATCAGGAGTTCGCCGAGTCCGCGCTGCCGAGGATCGAGAGCGTCTTCGTCTACGACTTCCTCGTCGATGAGGCGCCGGAGCCGGCCGAGCCGGGCCGCACGCACCACCTGGTCTTCTTCAAGTACAAGGACTCGGCGAGCGCGGAGGCGGTCGGCAAGGTGCGCGACGAGTTCCTCGGCCTGGAGAAGAAGATCCCCGGCCTGCTGC
>JAFGKN010000750.1 GCA_016928605.1 Planctomycetota bacterium
CGAAGCTCACCTCGCTCACCTGCACGTTCCACGGAGACTCGGCCGAGCCGAAGGAGTAGGCCGATGTGATGAGGAGCCGGAAGCACGCGGAGCGGACCTTCGGGAAGCGGATCGTCTGGACGCTGCCGGTGTCGGGGAACGAGAACTCCGCGATCGTCTTGAAGCTGCCGCCATCCTCGAGGATCTGCACCTCGCCGCCCCGCGGGCCGTAGCCCTTGCGCGGGAGGACCGCGAGGAACGACGCCTCGACGGGCTCGGGGAAGTCGCAGCGGATCCACTCGGGATGCCCGGGCCGCGGCCCGTCGCCCGGCTTCCACCCGTCCGAGACCCAGAACGTCTCCTCCTGGTCGTCGATGACCTCGCTCACGGGGTACCGCGCCTGAGAGGAGCTGGCGGCCACCTCCGGCTTCGCCGCCACCCCGCCGTCTCGCACCGGAAGCGGAAGCGCCGCCGCGGCCACGTCGACGAAGTGCTCGGCCGCGACGCCGGCGGGCAGCGGGAGCTGCTCGGAGCACTTCCGCGGGCCCGTCAGCACGGCCGTGCTCCAGACGACGCGCCGGCAGCCCAGGTCCGGAGAAATCCACGGGCCGCCCGCGTCCCACCCGCTGCAGAGGTTGACGCTCACCTCGAGGCCCAGCCGGCCCGCCTCGCGGACGGCGTGGCGGAACAGCGCGCGCCACTCGTTGCTCAGGAAGGCCGGCCCCGCAGGCACCGGCCCGGCGGGCCCGCCGGCGTCGAAGAGGAGCACGCCGCCGATGCCCTTGGCCGCGAGCTCCTCGAGATCCCGGGTGATGGCCTCGCGGGTGACGCAGCTGTTCAGCCACCACCAGTAGACGCGGGGCCTCGCCTCGGCCGGCGGGTCGGCGAAGCCCTGCTCGAGATCGCGCGTCGGCCGAGGGCTCGTCGTCAGCTCGGGCGGCGTGCGCGCCTCCTCGCCGGCCGGGGAGGGAACGGCGGCCGCGAGCATCGAGAGCCAGAGCGTACAACAGGCGGCCGCGATGGCCGCGGGAATCTGGAGCCGCATCGTCGTCCTCTCCTCGTTGTCGGTGTGCGGGACGGGGAAACGGAGGCCTCATCGTACCCGAATCTGCCTTGACGCGAACCCCTCAGCCGCGAGACTTGTAGGCGTGAGCGAGATCCTCGATCCACAGCGGCCTCACGCCTGCGGCGACGGGGAACGGATCCGCCGGCGCACGGGGGAGATCCTCGTCACCCTCGCCGCGGTCTGGGCAGGCTGCGCGAGCCCCGCGGCCCCGCAGGCCCTCGCCGGCGAGAAGCCCTTCCACCGGTGGGGCCGTCTGGCCAATCCCCGCTTCGAGGGCACGGCGATCCGGACGGCGCTCTTCTTCGCCGGGCAGGCGAAGGACGGCAGCAATCCGTACGGATGCCCCGAAGCTCCTCCGGGCAACATGCTCCTCTACACGGTCTCGCCGGTGGACCAGCGCCACCTCGAGTGGTCCTCGGCGCCCGCGAACCGCGACCTCGCGCTGCAGTCCATGGCCGATTGCGGCATCAACGTGGCGAGCATGTCCACGTGGGGCGAGGACTTCCTCGCGTGCAGCGAGAGCTGGTCCCTGTGGGCGCCCATGCAGACCTCGCCGCAGTCCCAGGATGAGATGTTCATCGCCGCGGGAGGCAAGCCGATCCTGATCCTGCCCTTCATCGAGTCGCGCGCCAACTGGACCTTCTACAACGAGTTTCCCCGCTGGACCGACGGGCGCGTGGCGCCCGGTACGGTGAGCCAGATCATCCACCTTGTCGAGCGCTACCTGCAGAACCCTCTCCACCCCGAGTGGGCCCAGAGATGGGCGCAGGTGTACGACTCGAGCGGCCGGCCGCGGTTCGCGGTGGCTCTCATCCACGCTGCGTCCAACCGGCTGGGGACGGGCGATCACGCCGCGTACGCCGAAGGATTCGACCTGGTGGCCGACGCGGTGCTCGCGGCCACGGGCGTCCGGGTCGGCTTCTTCATCGACGCCCTCCCCCCGGGCTCGAATGCCCCCGGCATCTTCAAGCCGAGCCCCGCTCTCACGGGGCCCCACTTGCTCGGGACGGACTCGCTCCTCGGCGTCCAGTGCTTCATCCCGGAGATCTGGATGACCGGCTCACCCGGGGATGAGGCGCGCATCAAATGGAAGAGGGAGTTCTCCCGGAGGTGGGAAGAGACCGGCATCCCCTTCCTCATGGATGTGTCGCCCGGCTACGACGCCCATCTCGTCTTTCCGGGCTCCGCCCGCTACGGCCACACGGCAGCGTGGCTGGCGGCTCTCGAGGGCATGGTCGAGACGTGGGGCTGCGACGGTCTCGCCTACAACTCCTGGAACGGCTACACCGAGGGGATGGCGGCGATGCCGCTGCGGCCGGAGGACGGAGGCGACATCTACAACGCGTGGCTGAGGGAGCTGGCGGTCCTTCCGTCGAGGTGTCTGGAGTTCCTGCGCGGCGACGCCAACGCCGATGCGGAGAGCGACATCAGCGATGCCGTCGCGATCCTGGGCTACCTCTTCCTGGGACAGCCCGCGCGGCTCGGCTGCCCGCAGAGCGCGGACACCGACGACAACGGCGCGCTGGACCTGTCCGATGCGGTGTATCTGCTCTCCTACCTCTTCACCGGCGGCCGCCGGCCCGACGATCCGTTCCACGCGTGCGGGCTCGATCCGACGCCAGACGGGCTGACCTGCGACTCCTTCGATCCCTGCCGCTGACCGCGGCCGCCGGGCGGCGGCGAGAAGGCGTCTGTCCCGCCGGGACGACGGCGCGCCGAGAAGAAGAAGGCGCTGCGTCCACTTGATCCCGGCGCCGGGATGCGCAAGGATCGGCCGCTGCAGCTCGGCTGTCGCCGGGCCCGCTGCGGCGAGCGGCGCGCAGCCGGATATGCGAGGCGGAGCCGCTCGCCGGCTGCCCTGCGCGGCACGGGGCCGCGCTCGTGAAGCGGAGCGTCTCGGCAGGAAGCTGCCGCGGAGGAGGGAATGGAAGCGATGTCGAATCATCCGATCCACTGTCTGCTGCGTCTTTCGCTGGCGGCGGTCCTTGCAGGCCAGACGGCTCTCAGGGCGGGGGACGATGCGGGAGACGGCGCGATGCGCCTCCCGATCATCGACAGGGATGCCGTCACCGGCTTCAGCAACGGCGGCTGGGCGCTGGACCGCTACCCGGAGCTGGAGCGCCTCGACGCCGGGGCCTCCATCACGGTGGCGGACCTGAAGGGGCCGGGCGTCATCACGCACCTTCACACGACACGGCACTACCAGCCCCACATCACGACGCGCGGCGTGGTGCTCCTCGTCTACTTCGAGGGCGAGGAGGAGCCGGCGGTCCAGTGCCCCCTGGGCGACTTCTTCGGCGACGGATGCAACGGCAAGAGCATGGACTTCTCCACGCCGCTGATCGAGTGCGCACCGGGCAGCTACAACGCCTACATCCCCATGCCCTTCAAGGGGTCGGCCAGGGTGGTGCTGCGCAACGACACCGATGTCCGGCTGGACAACTACAGCTACGTCGAGTGGCAGTCGCTGAAGGAGTGGAATCCCGCGCTGGGGTACTTCCACGCTACCTACGACCGCAGAGCGTTCCAGCTCACCGACGAGACTCACGAGACGTTCTTCCAGGTCGCCGGCGCCGGGCACCTGCTGGGACGGCAGTTCAGCGTGGCGACCGACGAGCCGATGTTCAGGCGCTTCAATTTCGTCATGGAGGGGAACAA
>JAFGKN010000011.1 GCA_016928605.1 Planctomycetota bacterium
GAATCGGTACTGAAACGCCTCGGCGATCACCGGGTCGACATCCGCCAGAGCGATGAGACAGTTCCGGATGTCGCCGGGAGCGGCGATATCGAAATCGTTGCGCAGGCGGCCGGAACTCCCCCCGTTATCGGTCACGGTGACCACCGCGGTGATCTGATCGGTGTAGGCCTTCAGTCCCTGCAGCAGGGCCGCCATGCCGGTCCCGCCCCCGAAGGCCACGACTCTGGGCGGCGCCGGTCCAGCCGTCTGCGGAGGCGGCCGCCGGCCGGAGCCCGCACCAGCGGCCGCTTCCGCTGGTCGATGGTCAGGGCGTTCCGTCATCGATTTCCTCGAAGATCTCCAGGATGCTCTCCGGCTTTGCTGTGTCGGCCAGGAATCTGAGCGTCTTCTCGTCGCGGTGAAGGCGCGCCACCTTGCGCATCACCTTCAGATGGTCGTCCGCCGAGTCCGGCGAGGAGATGACCACGAAGATGATCTTGACGAGCCCGCCATCGACGGAGTCGAAGGGAATCCCCTCCCTCGAACGGCCAAAGACTCCCAGGACGCCCTTGTCGAGGAAGGTGCAGTCCTTCGCGTGGGGGATGGCCAGGCCCTTGCCGATGCCCGTCGAGCCCTCGCTCTCCCGCTGTTGGATTCCCCTCTCCGCCTTCCTGGCCAGCTCCTCCGTCAGCTTCTTCTGATCGACGAGGTGCTGCAGCATCTCCCGGATCGCGGAGCGTTTGTCCCGCGCATTCAGGTCCAGGATGATCATGCTCTTGGTGAAGACTTCCGCCAGTTTCATGCAATCACGTACCTCAAAACCTGAGGAAAGCGGCGGCGGCTCGCGGGAACGAGCTGCGTCCACCCGGGGCCTCCGCCCATCGATCGCAAGCGCACTCGAATCTCATCGCCACCCGTAGCGCATCGGGCGGCGCGCCCGTCCGGCACCGCTCTTCCACGTGTCTCCATCCCATCGCCGCTACGGATATCGGCGGATCCGTCCGATCGGCAGCTCGATCAGGAGAAATCGCGCTTTTCCACGATGTCCTGATAGGCCTCGTTCTCCCCGCTGTCTGGAGCCGCACCCGCCGGCAAGGCACCCGAGGTGGGCCGCTGAGACGTTGCCTTGCGTGCCTTGAGCTTCTCCTTGTACCGAGTGAGTTGCGACTCCGCCTTGTCAAGGACCATGTCCACGGCCGCGTAGAGCTCCTTGGAGCGCGAGCGGCAGATGATCGGTTTACCTCCTCGAACCGAGACCAGGAGCTCTACCTCCGCTTCCCCCGCCCCGTGCGTCGAGCCATGACTGAGCGTCGCTTCGATCTTGAGGATCCCGGCGAAGTACTTCTCCAGCTTTCGAAACTTCTCCTCGGCGTGCTGCTTCTGGCGCTGTGTCACCCTGTCATCCCGGCCGGTCACAACGATCGGAGGCATGCTCTCTCCTTCTTCTGTTGAAGTCCTCTCCCGACGGAGCTCACCACCCCATCCCGATCCTCGCCCCGCCGGCGCGCGGAGCCGGCGCGGCAGAGCCCGCCTCTCGAGGGTGCGCCCGTCCATACGCCCTGCGCGAGCCCGCGGCGCGGGGCGCGAAATCGTCCCTTCGACTCCTCGTCGACGGCCTGGCGCGGCCCTGCCGCCGCGGCCAGCGCCATCCCACTGCCTGCCCTGGGAAAATGCAAAACTCGATTTTCCAACATGTTAGAATGTGGACGAGATTATAGCAAGGCAAGCCTGCCAAGTCAAACAGTCCCGGGCCGCTCGCCGCTGGCGGCGCCGTCGCTGGCGCCGGCGGCGCCTTCCCATGCTCCCGGCTCCCAGAGGTCGGTCCTCGCCCGGCAGCGGAGCCGCTCGAGGAGAGCTTCCGGGCTGTAGCAAACCTCCATGAGACAAAGACCTCGCGGCGGAGCCGTCGGGCCCGCGGCCCGGCGGTCGCAGGCGCGCAGCGCCCGGGCGACGCTCTCCGGCGCGCGCCGCCCGAGGCCCACCTCGAGCAGCGTGCCGGCGATATTGCGGACCATCTTGTAGAGGAACGAGCTCCCTCCGACCTGGATGTGCACGAGCGGCCCGTCCTCGAACACCTCCACGCCGAAGAGCTCTCGGACCGCGCTGCGCAGCGGCCCCTTGATCTTGTTCGCGAACGATCGAAAGTCGTGCGTGCCCACGAGCGCCGCGGCCGCCTCGCGCATGAGGTCGACGAGGAGCGGGCGGTCGACCGCGGACGCGAAGCGCCGGACGAAGACGCTCGCCGCGCTCCGGCAGACAAACGTGTAGCGATAGATCTTTCCCGAGGCTCCGAAGCGCGGGGAGAAGCCGTCCGGCACCTTCTGCGCCGAGCGCACGCGGATGTCCTCCGGCAGGCGCCCGTTCAGCACCAGCGGGATCCGCCCGGCCGGCACCGGAGTCCGGGTGAGGAAGGCGGCGGCCTGCCCCGAGGCGTGCACGCCCCGATCCGTGCGGCTCGCGCCCTCGACCTCGGCCGTCTCTCCGAGCGCATCGGCGATTGCGGCCTGCAGCCGACCCTGGACCGTCGGCAGCCCCTCCTGGTGCTGCCACCCGTGGTACCTCGTGCCCTCGTACTCCACCGCCAGGAGGATCTTGCGCTGACCGGGCCGCTCTTCCGCAGCTTTCCGCGCCTCGTTCGTCAACGTGGCTCCCTTCCGGAGGATCCGGAGACGCTGAGTCCGCCCGGGGCTCCGGAGTCCCGAGAGGACCCTCCGGCAGGAGTTTATCGGAGAAACAGCTCCTCGGCAATCTGCACCGCGTTGAGGGCGGCTCCCTTGAGGATCTGATCGCCCACGACCCAGAAGACGCAGGTCGTCTCGTCATCGGGATGGTGTCGGATCCTCCCGACGAAGACGTCATCCTGGCCGCTCGCGGCCAGAGGCGTGGGATAGAGGTCCTTCTCCGGCTCGTCGATGACCTGGACACCCGACGCCTCCCGGAGAGCGACCCGGATGTCCTCCAGGCGCAGGGGGCTCTCCGTCGTGACCTCCACCGACTCCGAGTGAGCTCTCTCCACGGGGACGCGGACGCAGGTGGCGCTGATGGGGACGTTCTCGAGACTCATGATCTTCCGCGTCTCGGCCATCATCTTCACCTCCTCCTTCGTGTACCCGCTCGGCAGCAGGACGTCGATGCGGGGGAAGAGGTTGCCCGCCAGGCGATGGGGAAAAGGCGACGGCCGGGGCGTCTCTCCGCGCAGCTCCTGGCGGAGCGCTTCCATCCCCTTGGCGCCTGCGCCCGAGGCTGCCTGGTAGGTCGAGACCACCACCCGGCGGAGGGGCGAGAGCCGGTGGATCGGCGCGATCGCCATCACCATGATGATCGTCGAGCAGTTGGGATTGGCGATGATGCCGGAGTGGTCCCTCAGCGCCTCGGGGTTGACCTCCGGGACCACCAAGGGCACGCCGGGTTCCATGCGGAACGCGGAGGAGTTGTCGACGACGACAGCTCCCGCCTCGACGGCCGCCGGGGCGAACTCCCTGGAGATGCCGGCTCCCGCCGAGAAGAGCGCCAGATCGACGCCCGCGAAGGAGTCGCGGTCGAGGACGCGCACGGGAATCTCTTCACCCGCGAAGTCGACCTTCCGGCCCTTCGAGCGCTCCGAGGCGAGCGGCACGACCTCGCTCACCGGGAACCTCCGCCTCGCGAGCACGCTCAGCATCTCCTGTCCGACGGCTCCCGTGGCCCCCGCCACGGCCACTCTCAACGGCCGCATCGATGGTCTCCTCTCCTGCGCGATCTATCTCTGTGTCTCTCGACCAGGACGATGATGAAGCTCATCAGGGGAACCGCGAAGAGGAGCACCGCGAGCGAAACGATCACCATCATCTTGGTCAGGGTGAGTCCGAAGAGCACGAGGCCTCTCTCATCCATGAAGTTCCCTGGGGACAAACGCGCATCAAGGTAACGTCTCGCCGCGCGCGGTTCAACGATAACCGCGCGAGCAGGGCGGACTTTTCTGCCGCGGCGGCGTTTCCTCAGAAACTCTCCGAGGGCTGTGGGGGCTGGCGGAACTGCAGCGCCTCCAGAACGTGACGCTCCGCCACATCCCTCTCCGCCTCCAGGTCGGCGATCGTGCGGGCCACGCGGAGCACGCGGGCGAAGGCGCGCGCCGAGAGCTGCAGCCTCTCGGCGGAGACCTGCAGCGCCCGCAGGGCTCCGGAGGTCGTGGCGCCCCGGGTGAGCAGGAGGTTGAGGCTCGCCGCGCAGTTGGTGAATCCGGCCCCCCAGCGCTCTTCCTGGCGTGCGCGCGCGGCACGCACGAGGCTCGCCAGAGTGCGTGTGTCGAGGGAGCCGGCAGATCCGGCCTTCTCCAGCAGCTGTCCGGCGCCCACCGTCGAGACGCGGACGAACAGGTCGATGCGGTCGAGCAGCGGGCCGGAGAGCCTGCGCCGGTAGGCCTCCACCGCCCGCGGGGCGCAGCGACAGGAGCGCTGCGGGTGCCCCAGGTAGCCGCAGGGACAGGGGTTCATCGCGGCCACCAGGAGAAAGCGCGCGGGGAACGTCACGGCGCCGCGGCTTCTGCCGATCGTGATCCACCCCTCCTCGAGCGGCTCGCGGAGCGCTTCCAGCACCTGCCTCGAGAACTCGGGGAACTCGTCGAGAAAGAGCACGCCGCCGTGGGCGCGCGTCACCTCCCCCGGCTGCACCGCGGCGCCGCCGCCGACCATCCCCGCGTAGCTCACGGTGTGGTGCGGGGAGCGAAACGGCCGCCGGAGGGGGACGTCGCGGCCGGCTCCGGTCACGCTGCGTACCCGGAGCAGGTCCATCACCTCGCGGTCGGCCAGCGGCGGCAGGATATCCGGCAGCCGGCGAGCCAGCATCGTCTTGCCCACTCCTGGCGGTCCCCAGAGAAGCAGGTTGTGCCCCCCCGCGGCAGCGATCAGGCATCCCCTCTTGGTCGCCTCCTGACCGCGCACGTCCGCGAAGTCGAGATCCCGCTCCGCGACCGCCTCGAGGAGCGACGAGAGCGGCGCTCGCGTCCACGGGGCGATCTCCCCCCGGCAGGCAGCGACGGCCTCCCGCAGGTGCTGGACGCCGAAAACTCTCAGCCCGTCGAGGAGCGAGACCTCGGCCGCGTTCTCCCGAGCGACGATGATCGCCCGCACCCCTTCGCGCCGCAGGGCGTCGGCGACGAGGAGCGCTCCCGGCACGGGCCGGAGCTCTCCGTGGAGACCCAGCTCGGCGACGCAGCCGATGCGCTCCGGCCGCTGGCTCCCTCCTGCGCGGTCGCCCGGAGGGGGAATCTGGCGGGTCGCGAGCAGGATACCCAGCGCCACGGGGAGGTCGAAGCCGGCGCCCTGCTTCTCCTGAGAGGCCGGAGCCAGATTGACGACGATCTCGGCGAGGGGGAAGGCGAAGCCCGCGTTGTAGATCGCCGAACGGATGCGGTCGCGGCTCTCGCGAGTCGACTTCCCCGGTCTCCCGACGATGCTGAAGGCCGGCGTCCGGCGCTCGCCGACATCGACCTGCACCTCGACCGGCCTTCCTTCGAGGCCGAGAAAGTCCCCGCTGGCCAGTGTGGCGAGGACTCTCGATCCGCCCGCCTGCAACCGGCCGGCCGGCGATGTCCGCTCACTGCTCAAGGCGAGTCTCTCCTCGCGGGAGATGGAGCCGCAGACCTCGCGGATCCCCCGCGCTGTGGAGAAGACCTCGACGCGGCTGCCGGCCCGCGCGCCGTTCGCACGGCGGCCCCTGGCGCGGCTGCGCTCGACAGGCGAAGGCTGGTGGGTATTCTAATCTGCTGGCCTCCCGCCAGAAAGGAAATCCTTACCGGCCGTGAAAGGCGGCTGTTAGGATACCGGCGGACCTCGCTCGCGGAGGGACTCCCGGGCCGCGGCTTGCCCCGCCGAGCCGACGGCGATCGCCGACTCTTCCAGACACCCGTGGAAAGCCTCATGGACCGACGACACCCGCGGTCTCCTGTCGCCTGTTGCTTCCGCAGCGGCCTCATGGTCTTGTGGCTGCTCGCGCTCCTCCTGGGGCCGACTCGCCCCGTCTCGAGGGGAGACGACACGCTGCGGCCGGCCGCGGGCGCCCTCGCCGAGAGGCTCGAGATCGCGGAGGGCGCGCGGTTCTGGAACACCGTGGCGCGCCTCGAGGAGATGGGCGAGAGCGCAGTCCCCGGCCTGCTCGAGAAGCTGCAAGGGGGCGGCGAGAAGACCCGCCTCGGCTGCGCCAAGGCGATCCTCGAGATCGGCGGAGACGAGCCCCGGAAGGCAGCGCTGGCGGCCCTGTCCGAGCTCGTCCGCTCGGCGAAGGATGTCCAGATGCGCACGAGCGCGATCGAGATCTACGCGGCCGAGGAAGATGTGGACGCAGCCCTCGAGACGCTCAGGGCGCTCTTCGAGACGACGTTCGAGCCGGCGATCCAGATCCCCCTGGCGCGCGCCCTCTGGGAGCTCGACCACGTGGCGGAGGCCAGGGACCGGCTCGTGGAGCTTCTCGACTCGCGCGATCTCGACGTGCGCGACGAGGCGGCTCTGGCCCTCGCCGAGATCGACTACTCCGACGGCAAGGTCCGCGAGGTGATCCGCACCCTCCGCAAGGAGCCGTCGCCGCGCGGCCGGAGAGCCGCGATGCTCGATCGCATCCAGCGGCTGAACCGGCAGATCGACAGCCGCCTGGAGCAGGGAGAGATCTTCCTGGATGGGACGGACCCCCAGAAGCTGCTGCGCATCCGGGAGGAGAGGATCCGCGAGCTGGAAGCGAGGCTGGAGGGATCCGCGCCTCCCGGCGGCCCCGTCGCGCCCTCCACGCAGGCCGACCGCCTTCTCGAGGAGGTCATCGATCTGATCTCCCGGCACTACGTCGACGCGTCGATGGCCGATCGCCAGAAGCTCCTCCTCCTCGCCGTCCAGGGCATGGTGCGCGGTCTGGATGAGTACTCGAGCTACCTGGAGCCCGAGGCGAGCCGCGACTTCCGCCAGAGCATGCGCGGCGAGTATCCCGGCATCGGCGCCCAGGTGACCAAACGCCCGGGAGAGCCGCTCGAGATCCTTCAGCCGATCTACGGGGGGCCGGCGGCGCGCGCCGGGCTCCAGTCGAGCGACAAGATCCTCCAGGTGGACGGCGTCCGCACCGACGACCTGAGCCTCGACGAGATCATGGACCTCCTGCGCGGCGAGCAGGGCTCCGAGCTCACCCTCAGCGTCCGGCGGCGGCACTGGAGGCAGCCGCGCGACTTTCGGCTGACGAGGGAGATCATCGAGGTGCCCTCGGTCCATTCGGAGCTCCTCCCCGATAAGCTCGGCTACATCCGGCTCACGCAGTTCGGAGACAAGGCGGCGTCGGAGTTCATAGATGCCCTCGACGCTCTCGAGGCGCAGGGCACCGAGGGCCTCATCATCGACCTTCGCAACAACCCGGGCGGCCGGCTCGACATGGCCGTGGAGATCACCGACCTCTTCGTCAAGGGGAACGATCCCATCGTCTCGCAGAAGGGTCGAGGGGACTCCCCCGAAAGCGAGAAGCGCATCTATCCCACGGAGAAGACGCGCCCCGGATACCCCCTCGTCGTCCTCGTCAACGAGCACAGCGCCAGCGCGTCGGAGATCGTGGCAGGGGCGCTCCAGGACTTCGGGCGAGCCCGGCTCGTCGGCAAGCGGACCTTCGGCAAGGGAACCGTCCAGAACCTCATGCCCCTCAGCTCGATCGAGGGAAGCCGCCTCAAGCTCACGGTGCAGTACTACTTTCTCCCCTCCGACCGCAGCATCCAGACCCGCCGCGGCGAGAACGGGCGAGTGATCGATCCCGGCGGCGTGCAGCCCGACGTGGTCGTCGACGAGATCGAGATCCCCTCCTGGCGTCTGGACGAGCGGGCGGCTCTCCGCGGCCGTGAAGAGATCGAGGAGTACGTCGACCGCCACCTCGAGGCTCTGTCGGCGCTGATTCCCCTGGGAGACTGCGGCGACGCGTCGAAGTACCCCGAGTTCGATGAGCTCTACTCGCTGCTCGACACGCGCGCCCTCGAGGAGGACGTGCGCGCCTTGATCCGCTTCGTGGTGAGGCACCGGCTCGAGGACGCGCGGGGCAGGTCCTTCGCGCTCACCCTGCAGGACGACGTCCAGCTGCAGGCCGCCATCCTCGACCTGCTGCAGCACATGGGCCGCGACCCCGCGAGCTCGGCGGCGTACGCGTGGATCCGGCCCCCGCCGCCATCGACCGAGGAGGCGCAGCCGGGTCAGGACGCCAGCCCCGCCGCAGAGCCCGAGACGCAGCCTCCAGCAGATGCGGGCGACGATGCCGCAGACCTCGAGGAGCCTCCAGCCGACGCGGGCGACGATGCCGCAAACCCCGGCCCGTAGTGACTCC
>JAFGKN010000751.1 GCA_016928605.1 Planctomycetota bacterium
TCCTCGGCCTCTTCCGCCTCGCGGTGGACACCCCCGTGACGCTGAAGCTCGAGGGCTTCGAGAACGGCTACGCCGAGGGGTCCTGGCTCTGGATCCTCAACAACATCTACTTCCAGTACTACAGCCTCTTCATCTTCGTCGTGAGCCTCGCCGCGATGGTCGTCGTGAGCTATCTGACCGAGAAGCCCTCTCTCGAGAAGATCCGCGGACTGACCTACGGGACCGTCACGACCGAGGACCGGCAGAAGTCGCGAGCGAGCTGGCAGGCGATCGATGTCGTCGTCTCCATCGCGGTCCTCCTGCTGATCGCCGCCGCGTACCTCTACTTCACAGGATAGAGCCGTGCCCGCTTCATGAAGCGCATACTGACTTCGGAGGTTCCGTCGAGGATCGGCGAGACGGTCCGGCTCGCAGGATGGATCCACGCCCTCCGCGCCTTCCGCGAGGTCCAGTTCCTGGTCCTGCGCGATCGGGGAGGGCTCATCCAGATGGTCATCCATCCGGGCTCGCCCGTCGACGCATCGAGCCTGGGCAAGGAGCACGTGGTGGAGGTCGAGGGGGAGGTCGTCGCGGAGCCGCGCGCGCCCGGCGGGGCGGAGGTGCGCATCGGCAGGCTCAAGGTCCTCGCGCGGGCCGCCGAGCCGCCGCTAGAGATCAGCCGCCCGGTCAAGATGCGGAAGACGCGTCTGGAGAAGATCCTCGACCACCGGCCGATCTCGCTGCGCGCGCCGGAGATCCGGGCCATCTTCGAGATCCAGTCGGAGCTCGTGCACGCCTTCGGCGAGCATCTCCGCTCGCAGGGCTTCACCGAGATCAAGAGCTCGAAGATCGTGGCCACCGGCACCGAGGGCGGCGCCAACCTCTTCGAGATCGAGTACTTCGACCGCAGGGCCTATCTCGCCCAGTCGCCGCAGTTCTACAAGCAGATCATGGTGGGGAGCGGGCTCGAGCGGGTCTTCGAGGTGGGGCCCGTCTACCGGGCGGAGAAGCACGAGACCTCGCGCCATCTCAACGAGTACACGTCCCTCGACTTCGAGATGGGCTTCATCCGCGACGAGCAGGACGTGATCGCGATGCAGGTGGGCTTGATCCGCCGCATGATGGAGGCCGTGCGGGAGCACTGCACGCCGCAGATCGAGCTGCTCGGAGCGCGCATCCCGGCGGTGGGCGACACCATCCCGCAGATCGCGTTCCGCGATGCGCTCGACCTCCTCGCCGGCGATGGCTATCACCCTCCCTTCGGCGACCTCGATCCCGAGGCGGAGCGGAGGCTCTGCGCCTGGTCCGAGAAGGAGCACGGAAGCGAGCTCCTCTACGTCGTCGGTTTTCCGCTCGCCAAACGGCCCGTCTACACCGCCTTCCGCGAGGACGACCCTGAGACGTCCCGCAGCTTCGACCTCCTCTTCCGCGGCCTCGAGATCACCACCGGCAGCCAGCGCATCCACGAGCACGACCTGCTGGTCGCGAGGATGCGGGAGCGCGGCCTCGACGCCGGCGAGTACGACTACTACCTGAGCGCCTTCCGCCACGGCATGCCGCCGCACGGCGGCCTCGCCATCGGGCTCGAGCGGCTCACCAAGCAGCTCCTCGGGCTCGACAACGTCAAGGAGGCGACCCTCTTCCCCCGCGACCGCAACCGCCTCGAGCCGTGAGCGGAAGGCGATCGCAGACGCGCGCCGCGAACGCAGGCAGAGAGCCTGACAGCTCGTGGCCTATCGCGTCGTACACGATTGCGGTTCGCCCTTTTGCAGGAAGTATCGTCGTTCTCCGGCCGCTCGGAGTCCGCGCCCAAAGGACGCTCCGGCACGCTCCCTCGATCACACGAGCGCGGCGAGAAAGGCGCTCGCGGGGAGACACCTGACGCCTTTCTCCACGAAATCGCGATCACCCTCCAGCACCACCTGGTAGGCCCAGGGGATCCGCAGCTTCTCGCGATAGTACCTGAGAGACGGATCGATGTCCTGGGCTCTGATCTTGGCCTCCACGGCAAACCATGGTTTGCGGTCCAGGGTGACGAGGAAGTCGACCTCTCGGCCCGCCCTGTCCCGCAGGTAATGAAGGCTCACCCGGTACCCCTCGGCATCCTCGAGGAGATGGCAGAACTTCAGAAGGTGCGATGCGACGAGATTCTCGAAGCGCGGCCCGGGCTCCGGAACGAGACTCCAGTCCCCGAGGTAAGCCTTCGGCATCTTCCTGAGGCCCCGCACCGTCTGTGCGGCATGAGGTTTGATCCGGAAGGCGTAGTACAAGCGCTCGAGGATGGTCATCCAGTGGCTCACGGCCTTGTGGCTGACCTCGAGATCCTCCCGCAGCGCGTTCATGGAAAGCGGAGACGCCACGCGATCCACAAGCATGTCCGCCATCAGCTGCATGTCGGACAGGTCTCGGACTGCTTCGAGATCGCGGACATCCTCCCTGAAGAAACGCTCCAGTCGCTCCTTTTGCCACCGCCGCAGCACACGCTCGGACTGTGCGAGGAAAGGCTCTGGAAAGCCGCCGTAGCGAAGAAGCGCGTCGACGGTTTCACGGGAAGCCTTGCGGGGAACGGACAGCTCCGCCCCGGGCACTGGCAGGGCTGGCCTCGCACCGGATTGAATCTCCGCGCAGCTGAGAGGGTGAAGGCGGTAGTGGTGGTATCTCCGCTGCAGGGAATCGCCTCCCTTGCGGTACACATCCAGCCGCGCGCTGCCCGTCACGAGGAAGCGGAGCCGATCCCGATGCTTGTCGAACTCTCCCTTGAGCCATCGCTTCCAGAACCTGTGCTTGTGCAGCTCATCGAGCACGACGAGCGCCTCGCCTCCAGGCCACCGGGCGGAGCGGATCTCCTCTCTGTCCGCCCGGTTGTCCCAGCTCAGATAGAGGCCCGCAGCCTCTTTCTGCAGGATTCCCTTGGCCAGCGTCGTCTTGCCGACCTGCCGCGCTCCCGCTACCAGGACCATCTTGGACTCGAGATCCTGTGAGATGAAACCCTCGAGGTACCGTGGAACCAGCATGTGACTATTTTTGCATAGGGGCAAAAAAAGTCATGTCTTTTTTTGCATGGAAGCAAAAAACGTCATCATTCGTGGACACTCGCGCCGGGTCTTGCGCCGGCCGCTCGCTCATCGGCCCGCTCGGACTGGGGGCGAGACCGCGCCTGAGATGGACGGAGCCCGGCGGCAGCAGGCCCGCTCTCATCGGCGCCGGGAGCCGGCCCCGGAAGCTCCCCGCTGAGGAGAGTCGCCGCCGCATGGCTCAGGGGAGGGAAATCCGGGGGCGACGGCTCCGATCCCCCCGCCGGGCTGATGGCGTCGCCTCCCGCCTCCCGGGAGCGCGCCAAGCCGCCGCTCGCCGGTGCGTGCTCATCATCATCTTCTGGAGAGCACATCGTCGTCCGACCCTCATGTCCTCGAGCGCAGCGCGCGCCGGAGCCTTGCGATGCCGGCGGGCCGGGGCCCGGCGCTCCCGGGGGGGGGCTGCGGGGCTGGCCGGCGACTTTGCCGCGCTCCGCATCCCCGCGCCTCTTGATCCCCGCGTCGCGGGGTGTGATACTCGCAGCTGAACTCGCGTTTTCACGAATCCGGGGGAGAACTCGCCGATGCGCCCAAGACTCCTTTCTCGCCTTCCCTCGATCGGCAGGTGGTTCCTCTGCCTGCTGCTCGCCATCGTGCTGGCGGCCTGCGTGCTCGAGCCCTACACGGGCCGCCGCAAGCTGCAGCTCATCCCCTCCGCGCAGATGAACGAGCTCGGAGACGACGCCTACCGCCAGATCCTGGCGGAGGAAAAGGTCGTGACGGGGACCGGGGACGCCCAGCTCCTCGCGCGCGTCGGCGCCCGGATCGCCCGCGTCGTCGACCAGAAGCTGGAGGAGCGAGGCGAGGAGCCGTACCAGTGGGAGTTCTCGCTCATCGCCAGCGATCAGGTGAACGCCTTCGCGCTGCCGGGAGGCAAGGTGGCGTTCTACACGGGGATCCTCCCGGTCTGCCAGGGGGAGGAGGGAATCGCGGTGGTGATGGGGCACGAGGTGGCGCACGCGTTCGCCGGCCACGGCAACGACCGGCTGAGCCGCGGCCTCCTCCAGCAGTACAGCCTGGCCGCGATTCAGCTCGCCATCGGAGGCGAGGACGAGTCCGAGCTGAAGCAGCTCGCGCTGGCGGCTCTCGGCATCGGCGCGCAGGTCGGATCGCTCGCCTTCGACCGGAACGACGAGTCCTCGGCGGACGAGATCGGCCTGATGATCATGGCGGAGGCGGGATACGATCCGAGCGCGGCCGTGGAGTTCTGGAAGCGGATGGATCAGATGACGCAGGCCGGGGCGACGCTCGAGTTCCTCTCGACGCATCCGAGCCACGAGACGCGCATCGCGGATCTCAACGCGAAGCTGCCGGCGGCTCTCGAGA
>JAFGKN010000140.1 GCA_016928605.1 Planctomycetota bacterium
TCCGCCTCATGGAGGAGGTCCGGTACCAGGGTGCGTTCATCTTCAAGTACTCGGTGAGGCCGGGCACGAGGGCGGCGCAGTGGGAGGACGACGTTCCGGTCGAGACGAAGCGCGAGAGGAACCAGATCCTGCTGGAGCTCCAGAAGCGCATCAGCCTGGAGATCCACCGCCAGGCCGTGGGCCAGGTGGAGGAGGTGCTGGTGGATGGGCCGAGCAAGCTCGATCCCGAGCGGTGGAGCGGCCGCAACCGCCGCCACCAGATCGTGGTCTTCCCGGTCCGGCCTGGCGAGGATCTCGCGGGGAAGATGGGGCCCGTGAGGATCGCTGAGGCGACCGCCCTCACGCTCATCGGAGAGCGCTGCGGTGAGTTCGCGTAGGAAGAGAGAGCGCTCGCCGGATCCTGGCGCCGAGCGCTATATGCGGGAGGCCCTCGAGCTCGCGGCCCTCGGCCTCGAGGGCGTTTCCCCCAACCCCATGGTGGGGGCCGTCCTCGTGAGGAACCGGCGGATCGTGGCCCGCGGCTACCACCGGCGCTGCGGCGGCCCGCACGCCGAGGTGGAGGCGCTGCGGGCCGCCTCCGACCCCCGCGGCTGCGACCTCTACGTGACGCTGGAGCCCTGCGCTCACCACGGGCGGACGCCTCCCTGCGCCGACGCGATCATCGCCGCCGGCGTCCGGCGGGTGGTCTACGCCGCGAGCGATCCGAGCCCGCTCGCCAGAGGGCGCGGCCCGCGGCGCCTGCGGCGGGCGGGCATCGAGGTGGTCTCGGGGCTCCTGCGCCGGGAGGCGGAGCGGCTCATCCGCGCCTACCTCCACTGGCGCCGCACCGGGACGCCGTGGGTGATCCTCAAGTGGGCGATGAGCCTCGACGGCAAGATCGCCACTGCGGGGGGGGAGTCCCGCTGGATCACCGGGCGCGAGGCCCGCGCCCGCGCTCACGCCCTCCGGCGGAGGGTCGACGCCGTGCTCGTCGGAACGCGCACCGCCCGCGTCGACGACCCCCTCCTGACGCCGCGCCCCGCGCGCGGCCGGCGCCCGCTGCGGATCCTGCTGGACCGCTGCGGCTCGCTGCCTCTCGACCTGCGGCTCCTGCGGCCTACCGAGAGCGCAAGCCATTCTAAGAGCAGGATGTACGTCTCCTCTCACCGGCTCTCCGCGCGGCGGCGCAGGGAGCTGGAGCGAAGGGGCATCGAGGTGCTGGCGATCGGCGAGGCGGAGGGCGGCCTCGACCTCGGGGAGCTGCTCTCCACCCTCGGCTCGCGGGGCGTCTCTCAGGTCCTCGTGGAGGGTGGAGGGGAGCTCGCGGGCGGGCTCGTCGCCGCCGGGCTGGTGCAAGAGGTGGCGGCCTTCGTCGCGCCGCGCATCCTGGGCGGAAGGGAGGCGCCGGGACCCGTGGGAGGGCGCGGCAGGCTTCTCCTCGCCGATGCCCTCGAGATCGAGACGGAGCGGGTGGAGCGGCTGGGGCGCGATCTGCTGGTGGCGGGCGTCGTGCGGGGAAGCTGACGGCGGCGGCCTCCTCGGCTCGGGGGCGGGGCCCGGCCGGCTGGCCCCTGCCCAGCGGAGGCGGGTGGGCCTGCGGTCCGTCCGGGGGACGGGCGGGAGCCGGATTCCAGAAAACCAGGATTTTCTCGCGATTTCTTCCCAGGCTGCGCATCCACCCTTCAAACGTGGAGGCTATCAGCATGATCAAGGTCGAGCACATCTACAAGCGGTACGGCGCGACGATCGCCGTCAACAACGCCAGCTTCGAGGTCAAGAGGGGGGAGATCGTCGGCTTCCTCGGGCCCAACGGCGCAGGGAAGTCCACCTGCCTGAAGATCGTCACCTGCTACATAGTCGCCGACTCGGGCCGGGTGGTCGTGGACGGCCTGGACGTCCTCGAGAACTCCCTCGAGGTCCGGCGCCGCATCGGCTACCTGCCGGAGTCGACGCCGGTCTACCCGGACATGGAGGTCGGCGAGTACCTCCGCTTCATGGCGCGGGCGCGGCAGCTCTCGCCGGCGCAGAGCCGCGAGGCGATCGCGCGCGTGGTCGAGCTCACCGGCATCGAGAGGATGATGAAGAAGACCGTCACGCACCTCTCGAAGGGATACAAGCAGCGAGTGGGCATCGCCCAGTCGCTGATGCACGATCCCCCGGTGATCATCATGGACGAGCCGACGAGCGGGCTCGATCCTCATCAGATCATCGAGATCCGCGAGCTGATCCGGGAGCTCGGCAAGAGCAAGGTGATCGTTCTCAGCTCTCACATCCTCCAGGAGATCTCGGCGATCTGCACCCGGATCCTGATCATCAAGGAGGGCCGGATCGTCGCCAACGGCACCCCTGCCGAGCTCCAGACGATCGTCAGCGACCGGAGCATCTTCGACGCGCGCCTCCGCGGAGACGAGAGCGCCGTGGGTGGGGCTCTCCGCGGGATCGCGGGAGTGGAGAGCGTCGAGGTCGTCGCGCAGGCCGACGGCTTCACGACGTACCGGGTCACCGGCAGGAGGACGGACCGCCTCGGCTGCGAGATCTTCGCCCTGGCCAAGGAGGGCGGATGGGAGCTGAGCTCCCTCAGCCCCCTGCACGACACGCTCGAGGACGTCTACCTGCAGCTCACGGCTCGCGGCGAGCCGACGCAGGCGGCCTGAGAAACGAGGGAAGTGACACCATGAAAAACGTCTGGACGATATACCGGCGGGAGATCGCCGCCTACTTCAACTCTCCGATCGCCTACATCATCGTCGTGCTCTTCGTGATGATCCTCTCTTTCATCTTCTTCATCATCAACGACTTTGGCGGCCAGACCCAGCCGTTCATCCGGGGCTACTTCACGCTTCTGCCCTGGGTCTTCGCGATCTTCATCCCGGCGGTGACCATGAGGCTCTGGGCGGAGGAGATGCGGGCCGGGACCATCGAGCTCCTCATGACGATGCCGATCAAGAGCTGGGAGATCGTGGTCGGCAAGTACCTCGCGGCGTACACGGTCATCTTGATCTGCCTCCTCTTCACCCTTCCCGCGCCTCTGCTCGCGGCGACGGCGGTGACCGATGTCGACTGGGGCGCACTCTTCACCACGTACGTGGGCGCCGCCGTGATCGCGAGCGTCTACATCGCCTTCGGGGCGTGGATCTCGACGTTCACCCACAACCAGATCGTGGCTCTCCTCGTCTCGATGATCGTCCTCCTGGTCGTCTCCTTCGTCGGATTTCCGCCGTTCACGCTCTACCTCAACCGGCTGGCTGGACTGGGCAATTTCCTCTCCTGGTTCGGGACGTATTACCACTTCCAGGAGTTCTCCCGGGGGCTCCTCAACCCGGTGGGCTTCATCTATGCGGGAAGCGTGACGGTGTTCTTCCTCGTCCTCAACAACATGTTCGTCGAAGGTCGGAAGTACTGATAGGAGCGCGGGTCATGGCCGACAGCAAACAGTATCGGATGAAGTTCTACCAGACGAGCATCATCCTCCTCGTCCTCGTGGCGATCGTGCTCGTCTTCCTCGGCTTGACCGCGGACCGGACGAGCCGTCTCAAGGTCGACCTGAGCAGAGACCAGGTCTACTCGGTTTCTCCGGCGACGGTGAAGATCCTCAAGAACCTCAAGGACAAGATCGACGTCGAGTACTACTACAGCAAAAAGCTCGCGACCTTCCAGGTGAACCTGCTCCGCGACACGACGGACATGTTCGAGGAGTTCCGCCGTCTCTCCGGCGGCAAGTTCCAGTACCGGGTCATCGACTTCGAGGAGGCGGTGGACGACTTCGCCGCCAGCAAGGCCGACGAGTACCTGCGCAAGAAGGAGGAGGCGGGGGCCGACGAGTCGAAGCTCGACGAGCTGGAGCCCATCCCTCCCCAGAGCCCGATGTCGCTCTTCAACCAGAGGGAGCAGCCGCCGACCCCGAAGCAGGTCCGGGACAACCGCGCCCGCCTGGCGAGCGAGATCGCGAAGACGAGCAAGGATCGGACGGAGAAGGAGGCGTATCGCGACCTGCTCTACAAGGAGTTCCGCGAGAAGTACGAGCAGGAGCGGCAGCTCGAGGGGATCAGCGCGTACATCTACACCGAGCGGACGGGGAGCAGCGTCCAGCAGATCGAGATGTACAGCGCGATCAAGCTCGATTACATCGGCAGGCAAAGCGAGGTCATCCTGCACCGGTCGATGGAAAGCCTCGAGTACGAGCTCTGCCACGCCCTGGTGAAGCTCACGACGGACACCAAGCCGTCGGTCGCCTTCTTCGACGGAGGCAAGCCGGCGGCCCCGCCCTTCGATCCGAGGAATCCCATGCAGCGCCCGCCGATGTCCGAGTATCAGGGCATCATCGGCGCTCTCAGCGGGCTCTTCAACATGCAGGAGACCTCGCTGAAGGAGGGCGACTCCATCGACGACCTCGTCGTCCGGATCAAGAAGGAGATGGCGCGCAAGGAGCGCGAGGCCCGAGGCGAGGATCCTTACGCCGAGGAGGACGAGGAGAAGTACAAGGAGATCCAGCCCGCCGACTACCAGCTGATCCGCTGCTTCATCGTGGCTCAGCCGCAGAACCTCAACGAGCGGCAGATCTACGAGATCAACCGGGCGGTGTCGCTGGGGATCCCCACCGTCTTCCTGGTGTCGCCCTACACCATGGACGTCAGCGAAGCGGGGATGCGCGAAGGCTTTCCGATCCAGGTGATGCGCCCTGGCCTCGAGGAGATGTTCCGCAAGTGGGGCATCTCGCTGGGCGATGAGATGATCGCTTCGAACGAGATGGGCATCCTGAACGTCGAGACTCCCGTCAACCTCTTCGGGCGGCGGGTCATGGCCTCCATGCTCCGCCCGATCGCCTGCGTGGTCGCACCGTGGGGCGATGCCATCAACCAGGAGTCAGCCTATACGAACCGTGTGCCGCTCATGGTCTTCCCCGCCGCCGCCGGTCTCAAGGTCGACGAGGACGCCCTGAAGAAGAACAGCCTGGAGCACGAGACGCTCGTCCACTCGCCGGAGGAGTCGTGGAAGGTGAAGATCGATCCATTCGCGGGCATGGGCCAGCGCAATCCCTTCATGCCGAGCCAGGGAGGCGGCCCCCGTGTCCTGACGGAAGAGGATCTCGTGCAGCGGAAGAATCCGGAGAGCTTCCGGGACTTCATGCCCGAGACGCCGCTGGCGGTCGCTCTGAAGGGCAAGTTCCCCTTCGTCTACGAGGGCGAGTCGGTCCCGTCGTGGCCGAAGGAGGCGAAAGAGCCCGGCGGCGGCGATGACGACGCCGGCGACTGGAGCCAGGTCCTCGACGCGGACGATCCCCTGCCGGCTGAGGAGGCATCCGGCCCGGAGGCGGCGGATGCCGCCGATCCTGCGGAGGCCGAGCCGGGAACCATGCCCTTCGCCGTCGAGGAGACGGGTGCGGCCGAGGCGGGAGGAACAGCCGCGCCTGCGGCGGAACCGGCCGGAGCCGAGGCGGGTGCGGTCGAGCCGGCGGAACCGGCCGGAGCCGAGGCGGGTGCGATCGCGCCGGCGGAACCGGCCGGAGCCGAGGCGGCGGCGCCCCCCGCTCCCGCGCCCGCCGCCGCTCCGGAGGAGGCTGCGGAGAAGGCTCACCTGGAGCCGGTCGAGGGACGCGTCATCGTGCTGTCCTCCGTCGACATGCTGAAGGACCAGTTCCTCAGGTACAACCGGCAGTTCCAGGGCTATCAGATGAACGCGGAGTTCATCAACAACATCGTCGACCTCTTCGGGCTGGATGATTCCCTCGCCCAGATCCGTCGAAAGACGATCTCCTCGCCCCGCTTCAAGTCCGACACCAAGAATACGGTGCGCTGGATCCAGGCGGTCAACCTCTACCTCGTGCCGCTCGTCATCGCCCTGATCGGGCTCGGGCGTCTCGTCTGGAGGCGGCAGGCCAGCGAGAGCTACGAGCGCGATTTCATCCGTAGGCAACAGAGTAGCTGACAATCAGGAGACGAACGGAGCAACAAAATGAACAAGCCGATTGCCGTTACCCTGGTCGTCCTGGTCCTGCTGGTGCTGGTCTATTTTTTCGGCGGGAGCCCCGATTCTGAGAACGTCCCGGAGGAGACCGCCGGCCTGAAGGCGTTCCAGGAGATGAATCTCGACGAGGTCGCGAAGATCGTCATCGCAAAGGGCAAGGCCGAGCCGGTGGAGCTCGTGAAGCGGGACGGGACGTGGTACGTCGCGTCGCGGTGGGACTTCGAGGCGGACCCGGAGAGGATCGAGAAGATCCTCGGCGGCCTCAGGAAGATCGAGAGTCCAGCGCTCGTGGGGGAGAGGGATGCGAGCCACCCGGACTTCGAGGTGAACGACATCAAGGGCGGCTTCTTGACTCTTTTCGACAGGGAGGGCAAGAAGCTCTCGCGTCTCGTCATCGGAAAGACGGCGCCGAGCGCGAATTTCCGGGTGGCGGATGTCTTCGTCCGCTTCGGAGACGACAAGGAGACGTTCCGCGTGCGCAGCGACATCCGGGGGGATGCCAACCTCTACAGCAGCGACGTGGAGGCCAAGCGCTACCTGAAGACGAAGCTCTTCGAGCTCGACGAGGGCTCCGAGATCGTCTCCGTCCGCATCCAGCGCCCCGGCGAGGATGACCTGCTCGTGGAGAGGCGGAGCCGGGTGAAGAA
>JAFGKN010000752.1 GCA_016928605.1 Planctomycetota bacterium
TCCTCGAGGAGCCCCTGTTCTCTGAGCAGCTCGGCCTCGAGAAACGATCTGGCCGCGCCGATTGCCATCTTCCTGATCCAGTCGAGGGCCTTGTCCAGCTCGCCCAGCTCGCGGTAGGCAGCCGCGATGACCCGTGCGGCATCGTCCTCGGCACCGGGCTCGGCGCGATCGTATACCCGCTGGAAGTTCAGATCGGCCTCGTCGAACATCCCACTGGCATGGAACGCCTTGGCCAGCAGAAGCGTAGGTTCCAGCGACCCCTGCACGCGATCCTCGGCCGCCCCGAAGTCGGCGATCGCTCCCCCATCACCGGCCTCGAGGCGCGCCATGCCGCGTCCCAGCCGCATCTCGGCCGAGCAGCCAAGGTAAGGTTCCTCGCCGTCCTTCTGCAGATCGAGGAGGCGCGTGTACGCCTTCTCTGCTTCTCTCCACTGTCTCCTCTGCACGGCGCTGTGCGCGCTGAGCCAGGCTTCCGCCCAGGCTCCCTCGGTCTGTCCCGCCTGGAGGGCTTTCTCACGTGCCTGTGAGGCGTCCGGACTGCCCATCTGCTCCAGCAGGGAGGCCTGGAGCGCCAGAGCCGGCACGAAGTCGGGCTTGCGCCGTAGCGCTTCGTCGAGAGCACCCTTGGCGTCTCCAGGCCGCTCGAGGAGTCGGAGGGCGCGCGCGAGGTGGTAATACGCGACGGGCTCCTTGGGAAACGACTCGATCGCCTTGCGGAGCATCCCGATGGCCTCTTCGACGGGGTCTGCCCCGGCATCCGCGAGGGAGAGGCCTGCCTCGAAGATCTCCGAGCCCGCCTCGATCCACCTCTCGTCGGCTCGATCACGTCTCGTGAACCGCAGGTCGAGCTCCTCGTCCTCCTCCGGCAGCGACAGTCGCTCCAGCACCAGCTCGGCGCGCTTCCCGGCGGCCGAGAGGAGCGGCTTGCGGACCATCAGCATCACCGCGCTCAACACGTCTTGCCTGTGCTGAGCCCGCCTTCTCTCCACGACTCCGCGCCAGATCTGGACAGAGAGGATGCCGAGGGTCAGGACGAGCGCTGCCGCGATGGCGGCCTCGGCGATTCTCCTCCGGGCCCGCCAGGCTTTCTGCGCGACCCTCTCCAGCCAGGGCTGCGGCCTCGCCTGGATAGGAGCACCGCGGACGAAGCGATCCAGATCTTCGGCGAGAGCTTCCGCGCTCGCGTATCTCTCCTGGGGTCGCTTGCGGAGGCACTTGAGGACGATGGTCTCCAGGTCCTTCGATATCTGCGGATTTCGCCGTCTCGGAGAGATCGGATCTCGATGCTGGATCTCCTCGATGACCTCCTCGAAGCTCCTGCCATCCACCGGCGGTCTCAGCGTGAGGACCTCGTAGAAGGTCGCTCCCAGGCCGTAGATGTCGGTCGCTGGTCCCACGGCCGCGTAGCTGGGATTGGCCTGCTCCGGGCTCATGTAGAGAGGCGTCCCCATCTTCTGATCGGACTGAGTCAGCCGCGCCTGCCCCTCCATGAAGGCCAGGCCGAAGTCCAGGATGCGCAGGCGGCCGTCCGACTCGAGGATCAGGTTGGAGGGCTTCAGATCCCTGTGGATCACGCCGTGGAGATGCGCGTGGTGAAGGCCGTCGGCGACTCCTGCGAACGCGCTGGCGAGCGTGCGGCACTCTCGGCGGTCCGGCAGCTCGCCGGGAGCGCGGTTAGCGAAGGGCAAGCGCGGAGTCTCGCGGAGGTGAGGCTCCGGCGATTCGGGGCTTCTGTGGCGAGCAGGAGCGGCGCGCCGCCGGAGCAGCCTCGAGACGAGAACGCTGATGCTGAACCGCTCCTCGAGCTCGCCGGCGGAATCGAGCGCTTCGGCGCGCCGGCAGAGAATCTCGTAGAGGGTCTCTCCCCGGCAGAACTCCATGGCGTAGAAAGGGAGGCCTCTCTCGACGCCCATGGAGTAGACCTCGACGATGTTCGGGTGGTGAAGGCCGGCGGCGACCTGCGCCTCGCGCTGGAACCGGGCGATGGTCCTTTTCTCGGCGAGCAGGCCCACCGGAAGGATCTTGAGAGCCACCTCGCGATTCAGCGAGATCTGGCGCGCGCGGTAGACGATCCCCATGCCTCCGCGGCCCGCTTCCTCCTCGATCAGGAAGTCTCCGATGCGCTCCGGCACCGGCGCATCCGGGGGCTCCGTTTCCGCCTGCCGCGTCTCGAGAGGATCCCCGTCCGGCCCCGAGTCGCCCTCCCTGGCCGGCGAATCACCCTCGCGCTGACCGTTTCCACTCTCGACTGCCATGCGGAGATGGTATGATGCGCAGCCTATGAGAGCAAGCGTGGTGATCGCCGCTCATAACGAGGGGGACCTCCTCTGGAAGACGGTGCGATCGACCGTCGAGACAGCGCGAGGGCTGGACTGCGAGATCCTCGTCGCCGACGACGCCTCGACCGACGGCTGTGTCCGCGAGGCGCGGCGGCGATATGCCGAGCTGCGGGTCGTCGGGTTCTCCCGGCGCCGCGGCTGCTCGGCAGCGAAGGATCTGGGAGCTCGACGAGCGCGCGGGCGCGTCATCGTCTTCATGGACGGCCACTGCAAGCCGGAGCCCTATTCGATCCACCAGCTCATCAGCGACGTGGAGGCGCTGCAGGGGAAGGCGATCCTGACGCCGACAGTTCCATCTCTCGACGTGAATCGCTGGCGCTGCAGCGATCGCAGGGTCGGACACGGCTATCTGATGAGCCTGGCGACCTTCAGCGCGAGATGGATTCCTCTCGAGCGGATGCGGCGCGTGGGCCCGTTCTTCGAGGTGCCCGCCCTCGTCGGGTGCTGCCTCGCCATGTCGAAAGAGCTCTACGGGAAGCTGCGCGGTTTCGACCGGCACATGATCGAGTGGGGGGTGGAGGACGTCGACATGGGGATCAAGGCCTGGCTCCTCGGCCACGCGGTCCTCCACGATCCGTCGCCCATCATCGGCCACCGGTTCATCTCCGCATCGACAAGCTTCACGGTGCACGCGGAGAGCGTGGTCGCGAACGAGATCAGGACAGCCCGCAAGAATTTCACCGAGCCTGTCTGGAACGAGTGGCTTCGGCGGGCGGAGAGGCGGCACTCGAAGACGACGTGGGCCGCGGCGTGGGCGCTCTACCAGGGGCAGAGCAGGAGCGCGGATGAGGAGCGCCGCTACCTGATGTCGGAGCGCGTCCACGACGAGGCGTGGTACGCTCGGCGGTTCGGCCTGCGCTGGCCGCGAGGGAGGGGTTGACGTTCGACAGCAGACTAATCGGGTATGCCGCTGGGCCATTCTGGCACGGCTGGTCGGTCGCCTGCTGTCTCAGCTGGGCTTCCCCGTATCCTTCTCCTTCCCGGCTTCGCTCCTTCCCTTGTCCTCGCCGTTGGCGTGGCCTCTGGTGTATCCCACATCATGGGCCCCTTCGAGGCGGCCGGCTTCGAATCCATCGGCGTACCCCTTGCCGTAGCCGGTGTTGAAGCCCCTGTACCAGCAGTCGCTCTTGTCTTTATCCGAGCATTCCACGGGGGGATCCGGTGTCTTCGTCTGTTTCGGCAATGCCATGTAGAATCCTCCTTCTCTCCGTCAGAGATTCACTGGGCTTTTTCCCCGCACGCGGGAGAGCCGGCTCGCTCTCGGACCATGGACGTACCGGCGATCAGAACAGCCTTCGCAGTTCTCTCTTCGTGCTGGGTTGACAATCGATAGTCTCCCGACCTGTCCTGGTCCACCGCCATCGCAGGCGGCTTGAGTGTCGATCGGTGTGCTCCCCGAGTGAGAATCATTTCGGCGAAACGCGCAGCATGCCGACGTCCGCGAACGATGTGTTGAGGCCGTCGTTGGCCAAGACACGGATCAGGCCGTTCTGGCTCGCCGATACGTACGCGGGCTCGAACACCAGCTCGGTGTCGACAAGGTTGACCTGCACCGGGTCGAAGCTTTCGCCCCCATCCGGACTGTACAGCACGTGACAGCGAAGACCCGACCTCTCGGTATCGGTATCTTCGAGCGTCCAGCGGATGGGAGTCGGCCTGTTGACCACCGTGTCTCGCCCGGGACTCACGATCTGGATCTGCGGGGGTGAGCGGCTGCGCCTCACGGTCCGCAGGACCGTTGTCTCCCTCCGGATCGTGACCGTTTCGACCTCGGTCTCCGGCGGAAAGGGTACGACCACGGAGAAGAAACCGTTCTTGACGGCGACTTGTCCATTGGGGTATTCGACCCTGATGGTTCCTTCGCATCGACGCGTCACAACGACGGAGCGGTCGGCGGACGCAGCCTCGATCGCGAAGGGTCCCTCCGACGTCGCGGGATCGGGGGGCACCCCCCACGGGTACCGGAACATCGGTCCGAGCCACGCGACGTTCATGCCATCGTCGGTGAAGGCACCTTGCACGACCAGCGCACGCTGCACGGGGGCGTCGGCGACATGTCCGGATCCGCTCAGAGTGGCGACCGTGGAGCCAACCTTGAGCACCTCGATGCATTTCTTGTAGTTCTCGGGTGTGATCCAGACCTTCTTGGCGGGAACCCCGCACGTCATGAAGCTCATGCTGTCCGCCTGGGGGGCGGTCCAACCGAGCCCGCCGTAGGCGTCCCAGCCGACCTGTCCGTCCAGATCGCAGGAGTCGGGTCCGCAGATTCCGCAATGCTGCAGGTCGAAGGAATGCCCCAACTCGTGCGCGAAGGTCTTGGCGGCAATGTCCCAGCGGGCAGTGCCGAAGCCGACGGGGCCGGGGCACAGCCCCCAGCCGTAGACCATCATGCAGTTACTGTCACCGATGAGGGAGTGGGCGAATTCGCTCGGATCGGCCGGCTCGACAAAGCCGTAGTAATAGGAATCGGGCGGGATGGCGCCCGACTCCGTCGTGCTCACCCACATCGCTTTGAGGGCCTCGAGCACCTCCTCCACGTCGCTCTTTCCATCGCTCGCGGACTCTTTGTCGCCGATCATCCGGACACACGGACGATCCGTTGTGGGCAGGTTCTGGCGGCGCTTCCAGCGGATGTCCGTGTCGTCCGGCAGGGGGTAGCATCCCCTGACGAGCCACTCGGCTTCTCCCAGTTGAGCCGCCGCAGGGGGGCCGAAAACCTCGTTGTTCGCGGCTGTGAATCTCAGGGGTACCAGCCGGATGGCGACGGGACGCGTGGCGACAGATTCGAGGGTCGCTCTGCCTTGTCCCTTCACGCTCGAACCATCCTGGAACGTGATCTCGATTTCGACGACGAAGTCCCAGTCGCCCGCCTCGAGGCTCGTGACTTCGAAGTTCAGTGTATGATCGGCGTTCTCGCGCCCGAACGTCGCCGCTCCGGAGAGCAGGTCGCCGATCGCCTTCCGGAACCGGTTCTTGTTCAGCGGTCCGAAGACCTGCGGCGCAGACGGAGCCGCCGGAGTCCCGGCAGCCGCTGTGACCGTCAGCTCCCCCTTCACATTCTTGACGCTTGCTCCGGCCGGAGCCCCGGCGATCGTGACCCGGGTGCGCACGACAGTCGTCCGCCCCGCCACGAGGGGGATCGAGTTCGTGCCGTGAACCGGATGGCCGACGTACTGAATCCCCTGCGTCACTTCGAGCTCCACGGTGGCCGTCGCAGCCTGCGCGATCACCGTAAGGGTCGGCAGTGCGAAGAGGCCGGCACTGACCACCGCGAGGAATACGCGCGCATGGATCATGGTTCTGCCCTCTCTCAAGCCCACACGAAAAAGGAACAACTTCCCTTGCGGATCCGCCGCAACAACGGATCATTCGAGATTGTCACTGTGGCTCGGATGTGCTGTCAAGATGAAACTTCCGGCATTCTCAGCCAGCTCCCTCCTCTCCGCAGGAGGCGGCGATATCCGCCGGTCGCCTGCGGCACGCCACACGCCGCAGGCGACGAACATCTCCGCGCATGGAGCCCGTTTCCGGCAGGGGCGGCCGTCGGCTGCGGTTGCAGCACGCCAGCGCTCGGGCATGGCCGCGAGGGGACGGCTCGCGGTCGTCAGGACGGCTCGCGGAAGGGCGGCGGGGGGGCGTACGGCACTCCGGCATCCTTGCAGATCAGGTTGGCGGTGATGCGCCCCGATTCGTAGATCGTGGGCAGCCCGCTTCCCGGATGCGTGCCGCCGCCGACGAGGTAGCAGCGCTTCAGCTCCTCGAACCGGTTGCGGGGGCGGAGGTACAGAAGCTGCGAGAGCTTGTGGGAGAGATTGAACGTCGCTCCGAGGAAGACGCTGTAGTCGTCATCCCAGTGGCGCGGAGAGACCACGGCCTCCTCGCGGATGTGATCGCGGATGTTCTTCAGCGGGGTGCGGGCCTCCAGCGCGTCGAGAACGCGCTCGCGGAACGGTCCCTCCTCCTTCTCCCAGTCGATGCCGCTCTGGTTGTTGGGGACGGGCACCAGGACGTAGATGGCCGAGTGGCCCGGGGGAGCGATCTCCGGGTCCGTCACGGTCGCGTTGCGCACGTAGAAGGAGAACTCATCGGAGAGGACCTTGCGATGCGTGATGTCGTCGAGGTTCTTCTTGTAGTCTCTCGCGAAGACGATCCTGTGGTGCGCCAGGTCGCACTCCTGGTCGAGGCCCAGGTAGAGCATGAACGTGGAGCAGGAGTAGTCCCGTTTGCGTAGATTCGCCTCGGAGTACTTCTTGAGCACTCCGGGCTCGACGAGATGCGTCATCGCGTGAGCGAAGTCGGCGTTGACGACGACGGCGTCCGCATCGATGCGAGTCCCGTCCTCGAGCTCGACGCCCTTCACGGTCCTCGCCTCGACCGCGAGGCGCCGGACGGGCGCGCGCAGGCGGATCTCTCCGCCTTCCTCCTCGACGACCTTCGCCATGGCGTGGGAGATGCGGCTGAGCCCTCCCATGACGTGGTAGACGCCGAACCCGTACTCGATGTAGGAGATGATCGTGAACGCGGCGGGGCAGGTCCACGGAGACATCCCGAGGTACTTCGACTGGAAGGTGAAGCTGAGGCGCAGCCTCTCCGGCTCGAAGTAGCCGCTCAGGACATGGTAGAGCGACTTGCCGATGCTCAGGCTCGGCAGCGCCTTGAGGAGATCCGGCGCGACCATGGACGCCGCCGATGAGTAGTCCTTCTGCAGGCAGGGATACATCGCCAGGAAACGGCCGCGCTCCTTCTTCAGGAACCGGTCGAATCCTGCGGAATGGCCCGGAAAGGCGCGCTCGATCTCCGCCTTCATCGCATCCGGCCGCGATGTCGGGCGCAGCGTGACATCGCCGAAGTCGAGCTCGTACATCGGCTCGAGCCGCACGAAGGAGAGATACTCGTCGCTCTTGCGGCCCGTCTCCTCGAACATCTCATCGAGGAGGAACTTCATCATCAGGAAGGTCGGCCCGATGTCGAACCGATACTCGCCCAACCTCAGCTCAGCGTTGCGGCCTCCGACCTCAGCGGCCTTCTCGAGCACCGTCACGCGAAATCCCCGGTGGGCGAGGATCATCGCCGCCGTGAGCCCGCCGGGCCCCGCTCCCACCACCACGATGTGACGACCGGAAGCCGCGCTGGATTTCATCAGAACCTCCCTCCCAAGGGCTGGTCCGAGCAAGCCCTCCGGGCCTCCTCGGGTGAACCGGTATGCGCCGCATTCTAATTCGAGACGAGGCCGTTGGGTAGGGTCCAGTTGCTCCTTGCCGCCCCTCGGCGTTAGGATGGCTCCGTTCCCGGCGCATCGCGAGGCGGCGGGAACGAGTCACTCGACCTGGAGCAGACTCGCCATGTCCGCGGAAGTCCCTGAAGCATCCGGCCTGTCGCACGGGGAGGCCTCCGAGGTCCCCTCGCCGCTGCGGGATGCTTTCGACCGGCTCCGCCGAGCGTCGCGGGAGGGCTGCCCCTCCTCGTGCCACGAGCGGCGGGTCCACCTGGAGCGCCTCGGAGGCGTCATCCGGGCGCGGACGGCGGACATCGTGGAGGCGATTCGCGATGACTTCGGCCACCGATCGACGCACGAGACGCTCCTCTCCGAGGTCCACCTGACCCTCTCGCACCTGCGCTTCGTCCGGAGGAAGCTCGGGCGATGGATGCGCCCGCGGCGATGCGCCGTCTCACTGCCCTTCCTGCCGGCTCGAGCGCGGATCCACCTGCAGCCGCTCGGCGTCGTCGGCATCATCTCGCCGTGGAACTATCCCTTCCAGCTCGCGATGCTGCCCTTCATCGAGGCGCTGGCGGCGGGTAACCGTGTGCTCCTCAAGCCGTCGGAGATCTCGCCGCGCATGTCGGAGATCCTCCGCCGGATCGTCGAGACGGCCCTCGAGCCCTCCCTCGCCGCGGTCGTCACCGGAGGACCGGAGGTGGGAGCGGCGTTTTGCCGCCTTCCCTTCGACCATCTCCTATTCACGGGCTCCACCGCGGTCGGCCGGTCCGTCCTGGCGGCGGCCAGCAGCAATCTCACGCCGGTGACGCTCGAGCTGGGCGGAAA
>JAFGKN010000141.1 GCA_016928605.1 Planctomycetota bacterium
CCGCGCCCTCAGCGACGCTCGCTCGATGACTGCTGCTGGATCTGCGGTCGCGAGCACGCAAGCAAGAGGCTTGCGCGCCGCCCGCAGCTCGGCGGCCTGGCGCACGATCTCGCGGAGCAGGGGAGGAAACGGAGCCTTTTCCGCATCGTCGACAAGGATCAGCGTGCCGGGTTTGACTGCGGCGAGGATCTGCGCGGCTCGCAGCTCCGCGGGCGCCGGCCGCTCGGAAGGACGCCTGCTCGCCCGGCCCTCGAGCTCGGCCAGAGCGGCCCCGTCGGCGGGGGAGGCAAAAGCGATGGCATCGCGTCCGGCGGACCGCGCCCGCAGCCGCGCGGCGTCGAGGAGTCTCGTCTTCCCGATGCCGGGCGGGCCGGCGAGGAGAGCGATTCCCGGGCCCCGCCGCTCAGGCAGCGATGCGATCGCATCGACCTGCTCTCTCCGACCGTAGAACCCGGGACATGCGCCGGTCGAGAAGTCCTCGAGATCGGGCAGCGCGACTCTCTGGCGTATGAACTCCAGCGCCGCGGCCGCGGACGCGAATCGCTCGGCGGGGTCCGGGTGGGTGAGTCTCTGGAGGAGGAGATCGAGCGCCGGCGAGACGTCCGGTCTCCACCGGCGCGGGCTGGCGGGCTGGCCTGTCAGGTGCCACGCGCGCTGAGCGCTCTCGTCGCCCAGCGGGAACGGGAGCCGGCCGGCGTGGAGCTGGAGGAGGGTCAGGCCGAGGGCGTAGAGGTCCTGAGAGATGGCGCTTTCCCGCTCGAGGCTCCAGCGGGGCGGAAGGTAGGCGGCCGTCGCCAGCGAGGTATTCTCCGCGGCCGCGTCTCTGAGCCGGGCCGCTCCGAAGTCGATCAGAAAGAGACGCGGAGAGGATCTCGGCGGGGTCCCGGGCGCCGTGGGCTCGCCCGGGTCGTCGGAAGCAGCCGCAGCGGCTGATCCGCTCGCCGCGCGATCCTCGATGATGATGTTCTGCGGCTTCAGGTCGCCGTGGTGGATCCCCTTGCGCTCCAGATAGGAGAGCACGGAGAGCGCCTGGGCTCCGATCGTGAAGACCAGCGCATCGGACGGCTCCTTCTCGAGAGAGGCCGCCCAGTCGAGGAGCGGCCGGCCGGGGACGAAGTCCGCGGTGAAAAAGAGGCCTGTCGCCCCGGGCAGCCGACCGAAGTCGCGCACGCGGGCCAGGCCGGGATGCGCCAGCCGCGAGAGGGCGAGGAAGATCTCCCGGAGCCGCTCGCGGCTCACCTTCCCGCCGCCGGCTCCCCTCACGGCCTTGAGGGTGAGGAGCCGCCCGCCGCTGGCGAGATCCTCTACCAGGCAGGCGACTCCCTCGCCGCCTTCCCCCAGAACGTCGAGCAGACGGTAGCGCTCCGGCAGCGCGCAGATACATGAGGGGCGGTGGTGCATGGGCAGAGGGCGGGACTCCCGCCTCCAGGGTCTCGAGAGACCTTCGTCTCGGGGGTGCTTCGATTGTAAACCCTGGGCGGCGACGTCCGGAGCGCGACGGCGTGCGATTCTGCTCGATCGGCCGTGCGCCCCGCGCCTGGAAGCCCCGCGGGAGTTGATCGCCGGCCGCGCGCAGCCGCCGCGGGCCGCGGGCCGGAGAGGGAGTCAGTTGCGTACCGGACCGGCGACGTCGACGGGGACCAGACACGAACCGTCGCCGCGCTCGCCCCCCTGGAAGTGCTCGCGAGCCATGTTGAGGAAGACGGTCGCCGGGTGGGAGAGGAGGCGGTCGCGGCGGTAGACGACGCCGACATCGACCGTCATCCGCCGCCGCAGCGGGATGCAGCACAGGCCGGGGATCAGAGGATCTGCCGCCTTC
Source organism: Planctomycetota bacterium (assembly GCA_016928605.1). GTDB lineage: Bacteria > Planctomycetota > UBA8108 > UBA8108 > UBA8108 > JAFGKN01. The sequence continues at coordinate 1,820 of JAFGKN010000141.1, forward strand.
TCCGGGATGATCGATACGCCGAGACCTGCCGCCACGTAGTGCTTGATGATCTCGAAGCTGCTCAGCTCCAGCGCGACGCGGGGCTTGCGCGAGAAGCGCGCGAAGGAGGCATCGAGCATCTGGCGCGTCTGGCTCTCGCGTGCCAGGAGGACCAGCGGCTCCTGCATCAGCTCGGAGAGGCGGACTGCGCTGAACTCCGCGAACCGGTGCTCCCGGCTGGCGATGCAGACCAGCCTCTGGGAGAAGAGAGGCTCGACGAGGAGGCTCTTGACGGCCTGGGGCAGCGTGACGACTCCGAGGTCCACCTCCCGGTCGAGGACCTTCTCCACGACGCCGGCCGAGAAGAGGCTGCGGATCTCGAGCTCGATGTTGGGATGCGTCGTGCGGAAGGCCTTGAGCAGATCGGGGAGGAAGTAGATGCTGGTCGTGTCGCTGGCTCCGATCGCCAGCCGGCCCTTCCCGAGCCCCTTGATGTCGAGCACGACGCGGTCGATCTCGTCGAGCTTGCCCACGATCTCCTCGGCGTGGCGGAAGAGAATCTCGCCCGCCGGAGTCAGGCGGATCGTGCGACGCACCCTCTCGAGGAGCTTCTCCCCCACGGCGGTCTCGAGCGCCTTGATCTTGAGGCTGATCGCCGGCTGCGTGAGGAAGAGCTTCTTCGCTGCCGCGGTGAAGCTGCGCAGCTTGGCCGTGTAGTAGAAGCCCTTCAGCTGATCGAAATCCATGACGCGCGCCGCTTCCCTTTCCGGCGTGGACCCGAGACGGCTCCGATTGTAGGTATCCGCCCCGCGAATTGCCAGGGGGTAGCGCTGCCTGCCCTGAAGGTGCCCGCGCTCCGCTCCCCGCTCCGCTCCCCGGTGTCAGCGGACACTCTCTCCGCCGGCCGGCGTGAAGGAGCGGAGGAAACCGCGGGGGACGAGGCGCGAGCGGCGCCGGGGACCGCGGGAG
>JAFGKN010000753.1 GCA_016928605.1 Planctomycetota bacterium
CTTGGAGGTACAAGGGGTGACTGGACGGCGAGTCGCACATGCCAGCTTCCGCACCAGTTGCGATCGAGACGCGGACCGTCGGTGGCGCAGGCGCTGTCGGGACTCGATCTGACGGAAGGACCTGTTGAAGGGAAGGAAGCCGCAATCAGAAGTCCATGAGCGCAGCCCCGCGAGTAGAGATTCTGGAATACTGTGAGACTCCAGTCGGCAGCCTGTGCCTGCGGCGTCGGGAGCTCTTGAGCCAGCCGGGAACCATCGTGACAGAGGTCACGCTCGACCACGAGTTCCTGATGAGCAGCTACAACACGATCTCGGAGGTGGCGCTGGCAGAAAACGCCCTCCGGTGGCACGGAGGCTTCGATCTGGATGTCCTCGTCGGTGGGCTGGGCCTTGGATACACCGCGGACGCGGCGCTGCGGTGGCCAGGTGTCCGGCGCGTCGACGTGATCGAGCTCCTCCCCGAGGTCATCTCGTGGCTTGCCAGGGACCTTGTGCCGCTGAGCGCATCCCTGCGGGCCGAGCCGCGTTTCCACGTGGTCGAAGGAGACGTCTTCGTGCGTCTCGCCGGTACTCCGGAGCGGCGCTACGATGCCATCCTCATCGACGTGGACCACTCGCCCGAAGATGTCCTCGACCCACGCCATCGATGGTTCTATGCCGCCGAGAAGTTAAGGCTTGCGCGGAGCCACCTCGCAGAGAGTGGTGTCCTGGCGGTCTGGTCCAGCACCCCCAGCGACGTTTTCGCTGAGGCACTCGCCGGCGTCTTCTCCGGGGTCGAGGTGAAGACCGTCGAGTGGCGAAACGAGCTCATCGACGAGGATCAAGAGGATACGATCTTCCTCGCACGAAGGTAGACGAAGGTGTCTGTCGGGAAGTTCGATCTCGCCTGCGCTTCGCTCCTTGCTGGAAGGGCCAAATCGCTCGCCCAGGCAGCCTTCCTGTGTTCCATTACCGCTGCCTCTGGCTCCGCCACTGTCTCGGCCGCGGCCACCGCCCCTGCCCCTGTCTCTGCCTCTGTCTCTGTCACTGTCTCTGTCACTGTCTCTGTCTCTGTCACTGTCTCTGCCCCTGTCTCTGTCTCTGTCTCTGTCTCTGTCTCTGTCTCTGTCTCTGTCTCTGTCTCTGTCACTGCCTCTGTCACTGCGTCTGTCACTGCCTCTGTCTCTGTCACTGCCTCTGTCTCTGCCTCTGCCTGTGCCCCTGTCTCTGCCCCTGTCTCGGTGGCTGCTGCGCGCGGGCGCGGTCAGCTCTCCTCGGTCTCGCAGGAGAGCGACTGGAGGATGATGTCGTTGCCCTCCACGATCCGCGCATCGGCGCGGCCGCACGCGGGGCAGAGGTAGCAGTCGATGTCGGGCCGGAACTCGAACCCGCAGGAGCCGCACACGGCGCGCGCCGCGACCTCCTGGATCTCGAGCCGCGCTCCCTCGGCCACGGTTCCCCGGGCCGCCGCCTCGAACGCCATCCGGAGCGCCTCGGGGACGACGAGGCGCTGCACGCCGACCTGGAGATCGACCTCGAGGACCCTCGCCACGCCGCGGCCGGCGACGCTCGAGAGGATCTGCTCGACCAGGTCGTTCGCTAGCGCGACTTCGTGCATCGCAGGCTCCAGGGGATGCTCGCGCGGCGCTCCCCGCGCCGCATCGAGCCGGCGGAGCGCGCCGCGCGACAGGTCTTCACTCGGCACCTCCTGCGCCGCGGCGCAGAGGCCCGGGCCGCAGGGTCAGCAGATCCTCGGCAGCTCCTCGCCGTAGGGGCGCTGCACGATGCGGCGCCCTCCGACGCTCGTGAGCAGCTCCACGAGCGGCGGCGCGGATGCGGTCACGCGGCCGATCACCGCCGCATCCCTCGCACGCTCGTGCTTCCTGCAGGCATCCAGCACCCCCGCGGCGATCTCCTCAGCGGCGACGACCACGAGCTTCCCCTCGTTCGCCACGGCGAGGGGATCGAGGCCGAGGAGCTCGGCGGCGTGGCGCGCGGCCGGCGCCAGAGGGATGGCGGCCTCCGACACCTCCAGGCTGAGGCCGGTCTCCTCGGCGATGTCGGCCAGCACTCCGGCGAGGCCGCCGCGGGTCGGATCCCGCAGGAAGCGCACGCCTTCGCCGAGATCGCAGATCGACGCGGCGATGCCGGCGAGAGGGGCGACGTCGCTCCGGAGCGGCGTGTCGAAGGCGAGGCCCTCGCGGGCCGAGAGGACCGCCAGGCCGTGCTCGGCGATGCGTCCCGTCACGATCACGACATCTCCCGCGGCGATCCTGTGCATGCCGAGGTCCACGCCGTCGCGGAGGAATCCGACGCCCGCCGTCGAGATGAAGAGCCCGTCGCCGCGCCGGCGCTCGATGACCTTGGTGTCGCCCGTCGCGACCACGACTCCCGCCTCGCGGGCGGTGGCGTCGATCGAGGCGACGATCCGGTCGAGCACCTCCACCGGCAGCCCCTCCTCGATGATGAGCGCGAGGCTCAGGGCCTTCGGATCGGCGCCCATCACCGCGAGGTCGTTCACCGTGCCCGAGACGGCGAGGCGGCCGATGTCGCCGCCCGGAAACTCGAGGGGCTGGACGACGGATGCGTCGGTCGTCAGGCAGATGCGGCCGGCCGGGCGCGGCAGCACGGCCGCGTCCGTGAGCGGATCCAGGAGCGGGTTGCGCAGCCGGGGGAGCATGTGATCCGCGACCAGCCGGCGGGTCATCTCGCCTCCGCCTCCGTGCGCGATCAGCACCTGCTCCTCGCTCCGCGGCTCGCTCATCGACTGCGCTTCTCCATCTCTCCGATCTCTGCGACCTCTGCGGGACGATCGATCCCGGATCCGCTTCTCGCGCTCCAGCGCTCGCGCTGCGGCTTCATGCTCACGAGCGCGAGCGGGTCGCGAGCCCCCCGTACTTGTGCCAGGCCGCGCAGGTGCCCTCGCTGCTCACCATGCAGGGGCCCACGGGCCGCGCGGGAGTGCACTCGGTGCCGAAGAGCGCGCACTCCTCGGGCTCGACCTTGCCCTGGATCACCTCGCCGCAGCGGCAGCCGGGGGGATCGTAGTCCTCGCCGAGCTCGAGGTCAAACCGAAACCTCGCGTCGAGCGGGCGATAGCTCTCGCGGAGCTCGAGGCCGCTCGCGGGGATCGTGCCCATGGCTCGCCACACGGCATCGGCGGGCTCGAACACGCGGTCGAGCACGGCGAGCGCCTGCGGATTGCCCCCAGGCGAGACGGCCGCCGAGTAGACGTTCTCTACGTCCGCCTCGCCGCGCGCGAGCTGCTCGAGGAGCCGGAGGATCCCGAGCAGCATCTGCTCCGGCTCGAAGCCTGCGACGACGCACGCGCGGCGGTGTCGCTCCGCGACGGGGCGGTAGGCCTCGGACCCGATGACCACGCTCACGTGCCCCGGGCAGAGAAAGCCGTCCACGCGCACGTCATCCGCGGAGAGCAGCGCGAGCATGGCGGGCACCACCAGCTTGTGCGCCGAGAGCACGGAGAAGTTCTCGAGGCCGCGGCTGCGGGCCTCGAGCACCGTGAGCGCGGTGGCGGGGGCGGTCGTCTCGAAGCCGACCGCGAGGAAGACCACCTGGCGATCGCGGTTCGCCTCCGCGTGGCGGAGCGCATCGCGGGCGGAGTAGACGACGAGCACGCGCGCGCCGCGCGCCCGCTGCTCCGCGAGGCTTCCCTGCCGGCCCGGCACGCGGATCATGTCGCCGTAGGTGCAGATCGTCACCTCGGGTCGGGAGGCGAGAGCGCAGGCCGCGTCGATGTAGCCCTGGCTCGTGACGCAGACAGGGCATCCGGGCCCGCTGATGAGCCGCACTCCCGCAGGCAGGAGCGAGCGCACGCCGGAGCGGAAGAGCGAGACGGTATGCGTCCCGCACACCTCCATGAGGCGAGCCTCGCCGAGCCGCTCCGCGACCTCGCGGATCCGCCGCGCGAGAGAGCCGCTCTCGCGCCCGGTGGGATCGGAGCGAGAGCTCATGGCGCGGGATCTCCCTGCGCCGCAGGTTCATCGCCCGCCGCGGGCGGATCGCCGGGAGCCGGATCGCCGGGAGCGAGCTCGAGGGCCTTCAGGTCCTCGGGGACTCCGTCGACCAGCTCCGCCGCCTCGAGCCACCTCCACGTCTCGAGAGCTTCGCGCTCGTCGAGGACGTTGAGGGCGAAGCCGGCGTGCACGAGGACCCAGCTCCCGCAGCCGGCCTCCGGCACGAGCGCAAGGCTCACCTCCACGCGGTTTCCCTGGAAGTCCACGGTGGCGATCCGTCCCGCCGCCGGATCGTCGCTATCGGTCACTCCGGTGATCTTGCCGGGCACGGCCAGGCACATCGCTATCCTCTCGAGTTGGTTCCACGGGTTCGGTCGCTGGCGCCAGCGCCAATTCCATCCGGGGCTTCAGCTACGGCATCTTACCGGCTTTCGACCCGATCCTCACCCTCCCGTTCCCCCTCCCGCTCCCCCTCCCCCTCCCGACTCGGCAACTGCATCGGCATCCGCAGCCGCATCGGCATCCGCAGCCGCAGCCGGCTCCGCATCGGCAGCCGCATCGGCAGTCGCATCGATCTCGGTCTCTGCCGCGGTCTCTGGCTCCGACTTCGCTCCCGCTCTCCCCTCCCGCTCTCCCCTCCCGCTCCCCATCACCGCGCCGGCTCCTCGCGCCGGTCCACGGCGCCGCCAGTTTACCGCGCTCCGTCTCGCGCCAGGCGCGCGGCCGCCTGTCCATCTCGAGGAGGCCCCCGCGCTTCTCGGCCGGCCGGTAGAGCATTGGCCAAGACGTCTACCTGGAGCGTGGTGAGCGTCGAGGAACGACGCCGGGTCGTGAGGTTGCAGACTCATGCTTGGATCAGAGCAGGTCGACGAAGTCTTCCACCTTCATCTGAGCCGCACGGATCAGGGCACGCAGCGTCCCGGGAGCCAGCTCGCGGTGCTGTGGAATCGACAGGCTGGCGATGTGGCCGGATTTGACCATGATGACATGGCTTCCTTTTTGACGATCCTTCCGCCAGGCGGCGCGCTCGAAAGCGCGGACGGCTGCAGCCCCTGAGACGACGGGAAGCTGGACCATCAGAGGGGAACTTCCACCTCGCGGATGGCCACGCTGATGGGCATCCCGTTGGCGGCGCGGGCCTCAACACACCCCTGGATGGCCTCGCGAATATTCCGCATGGCCTCTTCCTCGGTCGCACCCTGAGAAACACAGCCAGGGATTGCCGGGCACTCCGCGATGAGCATCCCTGTTTCGTCACGCTCCAACGTCACGAGGAGCTTCATACGAATCTTCTCTTGCTGGCACGGCTTGAGCCATTTGAGTCAACCAAACACGACTCTGCGAGATTTTATCTTGCTCGCTCCTGGTGCGCAACGGCGTGTTCGTGATGCCCTGGAGATGACGAGCTGTGAATGGAGAAGCGCACCGAGTTGTGATACCTGCTTTCGCGCGGATCGCCGCCGGATCGTCGCTATCGGTCACGGCGGTGATCTTGCCGGGCACGGCCAGGCACATCGCTATCCTCTTCGAGATGGTTCCACGGGTTCGGTCGCTGGCGCCAGCCCCAATTCCATCCGGGGCTTCAGCTACAGCATCTTACTGGCTCTCGACCGGATCCTCATCCTCCCGCTCCCCCTCCCGCTCCTCATCACCGCGCCGGCTCCTCCCTCAGGTCCGCCAGGCCCGCTTCCGGTGCGCGGCCCCGCGCCAGGCGCGCAGCCGCGCAGGCGGCTTGTCCGAGGGCGAGGCCTCCATCGCCCGGAGGCACGCTCTGGTGGATGAGGACCCTGAGCCCCGCGGACTCGAGCCGCGCGCGGACGCCCTCGAGCAGGATGCGGTTGGCGAAGCAGCCGCCCGA
>JAFGKN010000754.1 GCA_016928605.1 Planctomycetota bacterium
CGGCGGCCATCGGCGCCTTCGAGATCGACGAGCAGCCAGGGCGCGAGGATCTCGGCGGCGGAGGCAGCGCTCGAGGAGGCGCGAGGCACGGCAGGGGTGGACCGAGCAGCGCCCTCGTCGACTGCGGCGGCGCGTGCAGAGGAGGATGGCTCTGCGCTCGAGGCTGCGCGAGGCACAGCAGGCCCGCCGTCTGCGGCTGCGGGGGCGGCCTCGGGAGGCCCGGCATCGACGGGCGCGACGCTCGATCCTTCCACCTTCCGCGCGTCGAGGGACGGGATCCGGTCCTCGTCGAACGCGTTCCACCTCTGGTCGTAGCCGAGGAGGATCGGACCGCGGAAGATCGAGATCCGCCCGGCGGCATCCTGATCCCCCACCCAGATGCGAAGGCGCAGGTCGAGCCGCAGCGAGATCTCGTCGCCTGCGCGCCAGGTGCGGTCGATCGCGAGGTACTCGCCGGGCCTCACGCCTTCGACGCGCGATCCGTTGAGCCGGACCTCCGTCTCGCGCGACCAGGCCGGCACGCGCAGGAGGATCGCGAAGTCGCTGGGCGCCGATGGCTCTACCCTGATCCAGACATCTCCGCCGCGCGGATACGTCGTGCGCGGATCGGCCTGGTCGAGGATCAGCCGCGCTCCGCCGGGCAGCGCGCAGCTCACGCGGCAGGGGCCGTAGTGGTTCACCGCGATGCCGCCCGGCGCTCGCATCACCGCCCACTCCGAGAGCATCCCCAGAGAGCGCGGAGCGTTCACCGAGCAGCAGTTCAGCTCCGGCGTGCCCGCGCGCGACTGGAAGACGATGGTGTGCGCCGACGCCTCGCGCCGGCCGTCCATCGGCGTGTCGTACGTCCACCATCGGCCGGAGGGATGCTGCGCGCCGGCCGCCGCGTTCCAGGTCGAGAGCTCGAGCTCGTCGGCGGCGCGCGGATCGCCGGTGAGCCGCAGCATGTCGACCGTCAGAGCCATCCATGCGACGGTGCAGCAGGTCTCGATCGCCGCGGGAGAGTAGGGATGGCCGACGGCCTGCTCTCCCGAGGAGAAGCCGCCGGTGTTGTGGCGGTCACGCTCCGCGATGCTCCGCCAGAGATTCACGAACGCCCGCCGGTACCGCTCGTCGCCCGTGATGCGGAAAAGCTCCACCAGGCCCTGGATGTCGTGCAGGCTCTCCCAGCGCGGCCGCGGCGTGCGGTAGAAGTCGATGCCCGCGAGGCCCTGGCGGAAGTAATCGCCCGCGCGCTCCCAGTCCTTCTCGATCTCCCGCATCTGCCGCAGGTAGATCTCCTTCCCCGTCAGGCGGTGGAGCTTGCCGAGAGCGTGGATGACGGCCATGTTCATCTCGTGGGAGCCGGCATCGTGGATGCTCCTCGCGGACTCGACGTACGTGCGGCAGATCAGGTCGCCGGCGCGGATCGCCGCCTCGAGCGCCGCGGCGTCGCCTGTGCGCTCGTGCCAGAGGAGGAGGGCGAGCATCACGTGATAATGCCCCCACAGGTCCCAGTTGCCGAGGAGCCGCTCGGCGCGGGGGAACGGCCCGAGATAGCCATCCTCGGCCTGCGTGGAGATGAGATCGCGAACCACGCTCCCCACGAAGCGCTCGACCTCGGGACGCTCCGTCATCCGCAGCGCCTGCACCGCGGAGATCAGGTATTTGCCGGCGAACTCGCCGGCCCAGGGGACGACCTGGGGCGCGGGCCGGCGGTCCCTCTGCCGGAGCATCTCGATCATGCCGGGATTGGCGACGGGCGCCGTGAGGATCCAGCGGTCGATGTTGCGCTCGATGCGCTCACCGATCGGACCCGCGAACGAGAAGCGCGCATAGCGGATGCGGTCGAGGGCCAGCGCGCCCTTCTCCTCGACGGCGAGGGCGTCCGCGGCGCGCTCCGGCGCTGGTAGACTCGCCTCGCCGCCCCGCGGCTCCGGCGCCGATAAACTTGCCTCGCGACCTCGTGCGCCCGGCGCTGGAACGGATCCGAGGCCCCCCTCGGTGCGCTCCGGCGGATCGCCGGCGGCGGCGGCCGTCGCGGCGCTGTACAGCAGAATCACGAGCGCGGCAGTCAGTCTCGGTGCGGTCATCGCTGTCACCTCGCGGACATCCATTCCTCGCCGCCCCACCGCGCGCCGGTCAGATCTGGCCGGATCTCGACTCCATCCACATCGATCCGATCAGCGCGAGCGTCAGGGCGGCGTGGGTGAGCAGATTCCAGGCGACGTTCCCGCCAAGCGCCGGAAGCGGCACCGCCTCTCGTGCGCGCGAGAGCGACCAGCGGAGCGCCGGGATCAGCAGCAGCGCCGGCGCAGCGGCGATCAGACACGCCGGCGGAAGCGCTCCGAGCACGACGGCCACACCGAGCGACGCCGGCGTCGCGAGCACGGCCGCCGCGTAGACGAGCGCGGCCCGGCGCCTGCCGAGCAGCGTCACGAGATTGCGGCGCCCGCCCCAGCGGTCGGCGGCCTCGTCGGGAAACTCGTTCAGCAGGAGGAGGTTGAAGGTCATGAAGAACGCCGGGATCGAGGCGGCGATCGCCGCGGAGCCGAGGGTCCCTTCCTGAACGAGCGCCGCTCCGAGAACCGGCAGCGTCCCGAGCCCCAGCCCGGCCGCGATCTCGCCGACGCCGAGCCTCGCCAGCAGGCCCGTGTAGCCGAAGACGAACAAGCCTCCCGCCAGCAGGATGGGGACGAGGACCCAGCCGAAGAGCGCGACGAACCAGAGCCCGATCGCGACTCCGATGCCCGAGCACACCAGGCCGAAGCGCGTCGCCTGGCGAACCGTGAGGGCGCCGGAGGGCAGCGTGCCGCTCCCGCCGGAGAAAGGAGTCCGCTCGGTCCGCAGGTCGATGCCGCTCCTCATGTCGCTCGCCTCGTTGAAGATGTTCACGGCGGCGTGGAGCGCGAGGAGCCCCGCCAGTGCGACGGCGGTGTGCAGCCAGTCGAACCTGCCCTCGAGCGCCTCGGCGGACGCCCCGCTCGCGACGAGAGCCACCGGCAGGAGAAGAAACGGCCCTCGAGCGATTCCCAGGTAGGCCTTGAGCTTTCCCATGTCATGCCTCGACGATTTCGATGTGGATATCGATGCCGGCGGACGGCGCTCCGACCCGGATGCGGCGGAATCTCGACCTCGACCCGGCGAGCGAACCGGTCCCCTCCACCGCGGCGCAGGCGATCGGCCATCGCACGAGCGCCGTGAATCCTAACACATCCGCTCTTGAGTGTTTACAATCTCGGGCGCGTCCCGCGCGAGCTGGACGCGGGGCGGTTGCGCGGCCGACATGCGCGGAAAGACTCCATGGCTCGACAGAACCGATCGAACGCTTCGGCTCGCGGCCGCAGGCGCAGTCCTCGAGGCGC
>JAFGKN010000142.1 GCA_016928605.1 Planctomycetota bacterium
CGCGCAGCGGCGCCGAGGGCTGAGCGCCGAGCCGCGTCACGGAGATCGCCGCAGCGGCGCTCGCGAAGCGCACCGCCGCGCGGAGCGGCTGTCCCTCGGCCAGCGCCACCGCGAGCGACCCGTTGAAGACATCCCCCGCCGCCGTCGTGTCGACCGGCTCCACGCGGAACGACTCCACGAGCTCGGTCCCCTCGGCGGTCGCCACCAGAGAGCCGCTCGCGCCGAGCGTCACGATGACCACCTGCGGTCCGCGCTCGAGCAGCTTCCGGGCGGCCCGCTCCGCCGAGCCGGCGTCCTCGACGCGCACGCCCGCCAGCAGCTCGGCCTCGCTCTCGTTCGGCGTGAGGATCGAGACGCGAGACAGAAGCTCGTCCGGGATCGGCTGAGCCGGCGCGGGATTGAGGATCACCCGCACTCCAGCCTCCGCCGCGATCGCGCAGGCGGTCTGGACGCTCTCCATCGTCGTCTCGAGCTGGACGACGAGGATGTCCGCGCCGCGGATGGCGCCGCTCGCCTTCTCGACGTCTCGCGGCGTGAGATGGGCGTTGGCGCCAGGCGCCACCGCGATGCTGTTCTCTCCCGACTCGCCGACGAAGATGAGTGCAACCCCGGATGGAGCATCCGGGTCGCGGAGCACATGCTCGACGTGGATGCCGTCCTCGATGAACCCCTGCAGGGCCTGGTCTCCGAACATGTCGGCGCCCACCCGCGCCACGAGGGTCACGTCCCCTCCGGCGCGGGCGGCGGCCACGGCCTGGTTGGCTCCCTTCCCGCCGGCGGCGGTCGAGAAAGTCCCTCCGATCACGGTCTCCCCCGGCCGCGGGATCTTCGGCACCTTGACGATCATATCGGTGTTGGAGCTGCCGACGACGGCGATGCGGCTGGCCATCTCGTTTCCCTCCCCGTCAGGCGATGCGCGAGTAGATGATGAGCGCGAGTCCCGCTGCATAGCAGACGAACATCAGCGTGAGCAGCCGCCCCGTGCCCTCGAGAAGCAGCACTCGCAGACGCTGCTTCCATCCCATCCGCTCCGTGCTCGGCAGAGCCGCCTTGAACTCCCTCCAGATGAAGACCCCCCAGAGGGCGGCCACCATGGTCGCTCCCTGTCCCAGGCCGTAGGAGATCGCGAAGCCCGCCTCGGCCGATGCGAGGATGCTGAAGGACATGCCGATGCTCCAGATCACGCCGCCGAGGATGCCGATCGAGTGGAGCCGCATGTTTCCCTTCTTGAAGTAGTCCCCGAAGGGCACGGGCTCGCCGGTGAACGGCTTTGCCATGACGATGCTGTTCCACAGGAAGTTGGAGACGAAGAGCCCGAGCGAGAAGAGGACGACCGCCGAGTAGGGCCCGAGCTTGCCGCCCTCGAGCACGGCGTGCTTCTCCGACATCGAGGCGGCGACCAGGTAGTAGAAGAGCCCCATGGGGATGCCGGCGGCGATGGAGATGGCGATGCCTTTCGTCGTCGTCTTCTGCCCCTGGGAGGGGAGCCTCCGGTAGGCGATGGCGTTCAGGACGATGGCGCCCGCGATGGCCGCGACGCCGACGAAGAGGAAGACCGGGTCACCCACCGGAGTGGCGATGTAGTTGGTGACGACGCCGATCACGAGCGCGAGCCCGATCCCGATGGGGAAGGCGACCGCCATGCCGGCGATGTCGATGGCCGCCACGAGAAGGATGTTGGCGAAGTTGAAGACGACTCCCCCGAGGAAGGCGAGGAGGAGGCTGCTCGCCGTCGCCTGGCGCACATCCTCGATGAAGGAGCGCCCCCCGCCGCCCAGGCTGCCGAGCGTGAACGCGAGCACGAGCGCCAGTAGGATCACGCCGATGGCATAGTCCCAGTAGTAGAGCTGGAAGCGCCACTCCTTGCTGGCGAGCTTCTGCGTGTTGGCCCACGAGCCCCAGCAGAGCATCGTGATGACGCACATGACGACGGCCAGGCCGTAGGATTCGACGACGAACATGAGAACATCCCTCCCGCATCGAGAGCCACCTTCCCGCCGGCGAGCGACTTCGCGGCGGGCCGCGCGCCCGGCCGTCGCTCCGTGTGACCTCCCGAGCCGCGCTCGAGATAGCCTGCAGCCGGAGCCGATCCTCGTCAATGGAAAACGGACGCATCCGGGGCCCCCAGGAGGGTTCAGACCCCCACAGGAAGCTCGCACCGCCGGCAGGCCGAGCGATCATCAAGAGCAGAGTCCGAGGTCTCCTTGTCGCGCACTGTTCATCGGAGGGAAAAACCCATCGTGGCTTCGACCGGCTACGGAGCCGACGGCTCCGCGTCCGATCGCCGCCGCGCCAGCTCGCGGCTCAGCCTTGCCCCTCGGCTCCCCGCTCGGCCTCGGGCCGGCGGAGCGACTTTTGCGACAGGCTCTTCGTCCGAGTTTCGCGATTCTTGCGCGAGCCTGCAGACCGTCCGCAGCCTGGAGACCATCATCCCGCGTAGTCCGGCAAGTCGCTCATCTCGCGGCTGAAGGATCCCACCTGGCCCTCGGCGGCCTTGAGGAAGTCGCGCCC
>JAFGKN010000755.1 GCA_016928605.1 Planctomycetota bacterium
CTCGGCCGAGTAGGGCACGGAGAAGCTGTCCCTCTCGACGCCTGTCGGCGTGACCACGACGGTGTCCAGCCGCAAGGGCTCGGCCTCGAGCGGTTTCCGGCGCTCCACGGTGGGGCCGTTCTGGTCCGCGGCTTCCGCGGCGTTCGCGGCGGCCGGATCCGACGGCTGCCCGGCCTCCTGGCCTGCTTCAGCGGGCAGCTCGCTGGCGCCGCCGTCTCCGCCTCGCGCCATCCCACCCGAGACGGCCGGCAAGAGGATGGCGAGCGCGACGAGCCGTCTCGAGATCAGCCAGCTCCACGAGGTCGAGGGTGTGCGCATGAATTTCCTTCCTCGATGAGGACCGCCTTGGTAGATTGACTCTGTCTCATCCGACAAAGCGTCGGATGAGCGCCTTCTGGTTCACGAGTTTTTCCGGTTTCTCCGATGCGGGACACGCACGCGGCCCCGAGGAGTGTCTGTCGGGAGAGCTTGCGCATCCAGCCGGCCGCATCTTAACAGTGCGAGATAGGTCGTGAAATCGGCCTGCCGCGGCCGATCCGTCCGCCCCCGGGATCCCAGACCTGGATTCGCAATGCAGACGAATGCGGTAATGGACATCGCTTCAACGCCCACCGCCGAAGATCTGATGCAGAGGGTCCGCGGGGGTTCCAGGCAGGCTTTCCTCGAGCTCATGGAGGCCTGGCAAGGGAGTCTTTACAGGTTCTTTCGACTCTCGGGCATCGACCATCATGAATCGGAGGACTGCATTCAGGAGACATTCCTGCGCGTCTTCACTTACAGGAAACGATATCGTCCCAGCGGAGACGGCAGCTTTCGGTCCTTCCTCTTCCGGATCGGCCGCAATGTGTCGATCGACTCGCATCGCAGGAGGAAGCGAGGGCGAGAGGCCTTGCCGCTGGAGAGATGCCTTGACCGTGAGCCTGGCTTCGACCCCACTTCGTTATGGTGCGATGCTCTCGACGTGAAGGATGCCGTCCTCTCATTACCGCAAAGGCTGCGCCTCGTCGTCGGCCTGAACATCTACGAGGGGCTCAGCTACTGCGAGATCGCTCGCGCTCTGGAAATACCGCTGGGCACCGTGAAAAGCCGCATGCATCACGCCATGCTTCAGCTTCGTGAGACGCTTCGTGTCAAGATCACCGCCTGACCCCGAAACATGCCGCTCCTTGGGAGTCTTCGCCACCGATTACGTGCGCGGCGAGCTCGACGCTGCGACACAGCGGCGGTATGAAGACCACATCGCCTCCTGCCCGCGATGCCGGATCGAGGTCGAGGAGGTGAAGGAAACCGTCGCGCTCCTCTGCGCCGCGCCGGCGCCCGTCGCATCCGAGCCCGACCCCGGCCTTCCGCAGCGCGTTCTCGCGCGGATTCCAGGGCGCGAATGGACGGCCGCGCGCCCCGCGCGCCGTTACCGGTCGTTTGCCTTCGCGTCAGCTTCCGCCGCTGCTCTGCTTCTGGCGGCTTTCACGCTTCTCTTCTTTCGAGCGCGAGGGGATGGAGGCGCACCCGAAAAACCGGGGCGCGCTGGCCTTTCAGGCTCGGCGGCGGCACCCTCGGCGCCCGGAAGACGCGAGGAGGCATCCGTCATCTCCAGAGCCAGAAGCTGGCTCGTGTCCGCCCAGGAGCCGGATGGCTCCTGGGATCCCCGGAAGTGGGGAGGAAGCGCATCGTTCCGCGTCGCCCTGACGGGCTTTGCGCTGCTCGCGCTTTCAGGAGATGATCGCGGCTCATCGGGCGAGGCCTGCTGCCGCGCGACAGGCTATCTCCTTCGAAGTCAAGAAGAGAGCGGGATCATCGGCGAGGCCTCTGCCGGCTCTCTCTACAACCACGCGATCGCCACTCTCGCGCTCATCGAAGCGAGAGGCTCCTCGAGCGCCAAGGAGGCTGCCATCGAAAGAGCCGTCTCGGTGCTTCAGAGCGCTCAGACACCCAGCGGGGCGTGGGGCTGCATCCGCGATGCCGAGGCCGACGCGGCGCTGGAGAACGAGTCCACCAGCATCTGGGCGCTTCAGGCACTGGTCAGGGCCGCAGCGCTCGACTACGAGACGGACGCGCGCGCGATCGAGAGAGGATTCCAGTGGTTCGAGCGGAATCTCGGTCGCGAAGGCATGCGCGGAGGCGCGCACACTGGATGGGCCAGGCACGTGTGCGGCCAGGACTCCCTGAGATTCATCACGGCCTGGGCGGTCGTCCTCAGAGACAGGAAGGGCGCACCGGCCGCGGACACGCGACTTGCGGCCGACCATATCGTCAGAGTCACCCTGTCGGAACGCTGCCCTCTCACCTTCTACGAATCGTACTTTCTCCTGAGGACGCTCGCCGCCCTCGAAACGCCTTCTCTGGAGAGGGTGCGGGCGAGGACGACGAGGAGCCTGGTCGACTCGCAGGTCAGGGAGGGCTCCCTGGCCGGCAGCTGGGAGCCGAAGGACCGCTGGAGTCCGGTCGGCGGCCGCCTCTACTCGACGGCCCTTGCAGCCCTCGCGCTCGAGAGCAGCGAGACATAGCTGCAGATCATCGCACCCGCGCCGTTCGAGCCCGGGGCTGGCCGCGATGCGGCGCCCGCGCGCGTGGCAACGCGCACCGCGACGGCTCGCGTGGAGTTCCGCGCGGCCGCAGCGGCTACCGATCGTACGCCATCACCTCGACGAGATGCCGGCCCGTGTTCGCGGAGTTGTGTCCCTGCGTGACGCGGATGTACCGGACCGGACGAGGGTCGAAGCGGCAGGTGTATCCCTCGGCAGTGGAGGGCTCCCGGTTGTCGCTGCGATCGGCGGCCAGATCCCAGGTCTCCCCGTCCACGGACGTCTCCACGGTGAACCCGTAGGAGCGGTCGTCGCCGTAGTAGCCGACCACGACCACGCGGCCGACCGCCGTCGGCGCCTCGAGGTCGACGAGCCACCACGCATCGGGATGCCTGGTGACGTCGGTGGCCCAGTAGGCATCCGTCGAGACGCTCCAGCCGTCGTTCGCGAGGCTCGCCGGGTGGCCGGGCAGCGCGTGCGAGCAGGTGGCGGGCTTGCCGGTGGTCAGGCTCACGGCGTCCGGTTGGAACGCGTCCTCGTACTTCCGCCACAGCTCCTCCGCGATGGCGACGCTGTCGCCGCGCGGCTCGGCAGAATAGGTCTCCCGGCGGCCCGACCACGCGGCCATCCACGGCCGCAGCCGCTCCTGGAAGGCTCCCTCGTCGAAGGCCTCGCCGCGGCGGACCGAGCTCTCGAGCTCCTCGAGGAAGAGCCTCCAGCGCTCCCGGTAGTAGCCGGAGATCATGCCGGACCATTCCTTCCGCGCGTAGTCGTCGATCGCCGGGCCCTCTCCCCAGAGCGTGAGCACGCGCCGGGCGTTCCACTCGAGCCTCGCCCGCCCGTCGTCGTCCCTGCCCCACCGCCTGGCATCCTCCAGCCAGCGTCCGAGCAGAAACTCCCGGCGAGTCCCCAGGAGCCGGTCCAGATCCTGAAGCAGCTCGAGGAATCGCGCGGAGGCCTGCTGGAGCGCGCCGATGTCCTTCGCCCGCCACGCCGCGATCGTCCGGCGGTGGAGAAGCGCGGCGTGGTTCGAGAGGACCTGCCGGCCGACGTTCACGAGGTCGAAGCGGTACGTGTCAGCGTCCCCCACATCGGCCGAGGCGCGGAGCAGGTCGCCCCACGCCTCGGCGAGGCTTGCCGTGGAGTACGCGGCGAGACCGCGCCCTCCGCCCAGTGCCGGGACGTGGTCGACGATCGACCGCGTGTGGTTGGAGGCGCGGTAGACCGTCGCGAGAAGCCGGCTCCAGGCACGCGCCGCGTGCGGGCTCGGGCGGCCGTAGCGGTGGTGCGCGTAGTCCCGGATCCATTCCTCGAGCACCACGGGCTCGTCGCGCCACGCCATCTCGAGCATGAGATCGTGGACCACGGGATTCCAGCCGAGCCCCTCGTTGACGAAGCCCAGGCCGACGAGCCGGCCGGAGCCCGGATCGCGGCGCGCGGCCGGCAGGCCGACCGCGATCGTCTCGAGCGGCCCTCCGAGGTGAACGGTGTCGCCGAAGTTCTGGATGTTGCACCAGAGCCACGGCTTTCCGCAAAACGCCTCGGTCTGGCTCCACATCGGCGTCGACTCGCAGAAGAGGTCGAGGACGACCATCCGGTCATCGGGAACCGCGCCGAGAAAGGCCTCGATGCGCTCCTGCGTCCAGAACGCGCGCCCGAACATGAACGCCCATCCCTGGAGCACCCAGACCGCCTCGGGGTCAAAAGCCGCCATGCCGTCGTGGATCGCGCGGCTCAGGCGCTCGAGATACGCGAGGTCACCCGACGGCGGCGTCATCTCGATGAAGGTGTCCGCCGCGTAGAGGTGGTCCGTGCCGAAGCGCTTCGACTGCTCCTCGAGGAACATCCGCGCGATCGTCGAGAAGGGCGCGGCGAGCGGATCGAGCAGGTGAGTCTCCCACTCGATCCACCGGATGCGGTGGAGCTTCACGCCGGGGAACTTCCGCGCCGCGGCCTCCGGCACGTGCCCCGTGAATCCCTGGAGGACCGGCTTCATCCCCAGCTCGCGCTGGCGGCCGAGGATCCTCTTCTGCAGCTCCTCGTGGCCGTCGATCCAGCCCGCGGGCAAGGGGCCGCCCCAGCCGTCGAGACATCCCATCCACTGAAAAGGCAGGAACGGGGGGCCCGCGAGGAACGCGGCGATCTCCTCCTCGCTCATGGAGAGGCGCCGGCACACGGCCCGCCACACGGCCTCCTGGCCCGTCACGGCGAGAGGCATGTTGATGCCGCGGAGCGCCATCCAGTCGATGAGCTCCTCCCAGTCCTCCCAGTGCCAGAACGGGAGCGAGTAGCCGAAGCAGCAGTAGTTCAGGAAGTAGCGGTACTGCGCCCACGCGACCCGGCGGACCTTCGGCGCCGCCGCGGGCAGCGGATCGGGGAGGTCGAGACGCCGGCCGAAGAGGGAGACGTGACGGCGGCAGTGATGGTTCAGGTACCAGTTGAGCCCCGTCGCCATCGACACGCCGCTGTTGCCGCGGATCGCGATCCGGTCGCCGCGGGACTCGATCTCGAACACGTCGCGCCCCTCGTCGGGCGGGATGAGCTCGAGCTCGAACCGGTCCGCGTGCCGCGGCAGCAGGCGCCCGAGGAGAGCCCGCGCGGCCTCGACGGGCTCGGCCGCCTCGGCACGCAGGCTGCCCCGCGCGGCCTCGGCGGGCTCGGCCCCGTCCGCCCGCGCGAGGGAAGCGCCGCCGGGCGCGGCCTCGATGAGCGCGCCGTCATCCGCCCGCGCCAAAGGAGCGCCGCCGGGCGCGGCCGCCGCGATGAAGAGGGCTCCGAGCGCTGTCAGGATTCGTGGAATCATGGCGAAGTCTCTCCTCGAAGATAGAGGAACAGCGCGCATCGAACGTGGGACAGACGCGCGACAAGTGTGCGACAGACACGCGACGGACACACGACGGACACGCGACGGACGCCATCTTCGTCGGAGGAGCTGCCGATGGCAACCGGCCGCTCGGCAGCCTCCTCGACGGCCGGCGCCCGAGACCGCCGGCCCTTCTCGACCGCCGCGGCTTCCACGGCGAACATCGGACAGCCGCTCGCCGGAGCTGGGATCGAGCCCGCTCCACTTTGGATATTGACTCCGCGCCGGGTGCACCTACGCTGATACACGGCCACGGAGCTGGCTCGCTCGACGATCCTCCGCCGGCTCGGTCGCGGAGGAAGCCGGCTGACGGAACGAGGATCCGCAAGACCCACTGCGGCGAGCCAGCGATCGTTTCACTCATTTCACTCTTTCAGCAAAGGACGAGGAGCATGGCGAAGAAGACTTACCGCCCGACGCGGCGGCAGTTCCTTGCGGGGAGCTGCGCGGCCATCGCGGCACCGTACCTGAGACCCTCGGCGGTCCTGGGAGCCGGCGGGCGCCCTCCCCCGAGCGAGCGCATCGTGGTGGGCGCCATCGGCCTGGGGAGCCGGGGCAGCGGCAACCTCGGCGCGTTCCTCGGCCGCGGCGACGTGCAATGCGTGGCGGTCTGCGACGTGCGCAAGAACGTCCGCGAGGCCAGGAAGAGTCAAGTCGACGGGCACAACAAGAACCAGGACTGCAAGGCGTACAACGACTTCCGCGAGCTGCTCGCCCGCAAGGACATCGACGCGGTCCTCGTCGCCACGCCCGACCACTGGCACACGATCATCGTCGTCGAGGCCTGCCGGAGCGGCAAGGACGTCTACTGCGAGAAGCCGGAGACCCTGACGCTCGCCGAAGGCCCGATGATGGTGGAGGCCGCGAGGCGGTACGGCCGCGTCGTCTCCGGCGGCAGCCAGCGCGTGCTCGGAGACTACCGGGGCATCGTCGACAAATGCTGGAAGGGCGAGCTGGGCCCGATCCAGTCGATCAACGTCAACGTCGGCCCGCTCTCCCAGCCCTGCAACCTGCCGGCCGAGCCGGTTCCCGAAGGCATGGACTGGGACATGTGGCTCGGCCCCGCGCCGTGGGCGCCCTACAACGGCGCCCGCGCGAGCGGCAGCTACGCGACCGGCGGCGGCAGCTGGCGCTCCTACAAGGACTACTCCGGCGGCGGCATGACGGACTGGGGCGCGCACCACTTCGGAGGCGCGACCTTCGCCGTCGACGTCCGCGAGCTGCAGCCCGAGGAGGTGCTGTACAAGCAGGCAAACGGCGCGGCGTTCCTGACGTTCCGCTATCCCAACGGCATCCTCATCCACCACAACCATCCCGGCCGCGGGAATCTCGACGTGGAAGGCACGCCGGGAGAGAAGCGTGCGCCGAAGCCCATTCCCAGCTACGGCGGCAACGAGTCGTCCATCTACGGAGATTTCATCCACTGCGTGAAGACGCGCGGGAAGCCGTTCCGCGACATCGAGTACGCCATCAACACCATGTCGCTGTGCCACCTGGGCATCGTCGCCTACGAGCTGAAGCGCTCCCTCAAGTGGGACGCCGCCCGGCAGGAGTTCCCCGGAGACGCGGAGGCCAACCGGTTCCTCGACCGCGCCCGGCGCGAGCCGTGGGTGCTGTAGGACGTCTCGCGGCGGACACGATCGCCCGCCGCGCGCGACTTCGACCTTTCCCCAACGACTTCACTTCTTCCAAGAGAGCATCATGAAGACGAAAAGGATGACACGTCTGGCCTGGATCGCCGGAGCGGCGCATGCGGCCGGAGGACTGGCACACGCGGCCGGCGCGCCCGAGGCGGATGCGGCCGCCCTGGACAAGGCCTTCGAGACCCTGAAGACCTACGACTGGGGCTCCGACCGCGGTCCGCTCAAGGCCGTCGACGACGCGGTGGTCGCGGCGCTCGGCGATGCGTCCGCGCGCAAGGCCCTCGAGGCGCGGCTCGCCGCCGTGCTCGCGACTGGTGTCTCGCGCGACGCGAAGGACACCGTCTGCCGCTGGCTGAGGATCCTGGGCACGGCCGAGTCGGTGCCGGCGCTGGCCGCCCTGCTGCCCGACAAGGACCTGTCGCACATGGCACGCTACGCGCTCGAGCGCATCGAGGCGCCCGAGGCGGCCGCGGCCCTGCGCGAGGCCCTGCCGAAGGTCGGAGGCGCGCTGAAGGCCGGCATCGCCGGCTCGCTCGGCGCACGGCGCGACGCCGCGGCAGTGCCGGCGCTCACCGGCCTCCTGCGCGACGCGGACGCTGCGATCGTCGCCGCGGCCGGCACGGCTCTGGGCACGATCGGCACGCCCGAGGCCGCAGCGGCGCTGACCGCGGCCGCCGCGAAGGTCCCCGCCGCAGCGAAGGCGGCCGTCATCGACGGAGCGCTCCGCGCCGCCGAGCGGCTCGCCGCCGCCGGCAAGAAGGCCGAGGCCGACGCCGTCTACAAGGCACTGCAGGATGGCGACGTGCCCGAGCAGGTCCAGCAGGCCGCCGCCCGAGGCATCAAGGCAAAGACGTAGCGCCGGCGCACCTGGCGACCGCGCCGCACCGGCACGGCGGTGCGGCGCGGGGATGCCATCGAGGCCGGAGCGGCGGCGCAGGCCGGCGCGCCCGAGCACGTCCGGCTGGCCGCC